>JAHQVY010000259.1 GCA_019634095.1 Cellvibrionaceae bacterium | reverse complement strand
TCATCCGGCTTGCGTTCATTTTGCACCGCGGAGGTGCTGTCACCGGTATCGGCGCAGCCTCTGTTCGGAGTTGCTTGGCAAGTCATCGCCACTGCTGTTAACACGTATATTGTGCTTTCATTCGGGCTGCCATGGCCACATTGCGCTGCTAAGCCTATTTCAATCTCAATTTTCGCTGCGCAGCTTATAGTTAGTACCCACAGTTAGTACCGAAAGATAGTAACGAAAGTTAGTACCGACAGCTAGTACCGGCAACAATTGCCAGCCAGAAGTACCCGCGAGTGAGGTCTTGCACGCTGAGCTTGTCTTATGAGCTCAGCGACGTGTACGAAGTTTTATACAGCGTTAGGGTTATGCCATAAAATTAAAAAACCTAAAGTTGTAACAAAACCTAAGGCTGTAACAGGTGGCCAATCAATTTTATAGGCGGCCGCTTCTTTTCAATTTGAGGTATTCTTTCACTAAATCGATATGCAGCTGCTGCGGCAGGGAATCAGTAATAATCGTGCCCAAGTCTTGCAGTTGTGAAAGTACGCGAAGTCGGCGCCGCACATGATCCACGATTCCACAATAATTCAAAGCCTGGTTGAAATTAGTAACCGCTTGTTTTTGCACTTTATCGAGGTAGACATCACGCAGGTTCGCCACCATAACAATGTGTTTTTTTGCCAACAGTTGCGTTGCCGCTGACAAGTCTTCAACATCTTCTTCACGGGCGTTGGTTATCAAGATCACCAGCGCCCGTTTACGGCTGCGCTTTAAAAATTGTTCGGCAGCTTGTAAATAGTCGCTGGTATCGGTGCTGCTGTGCAAATCGTAGAGCTGATTCAACACGGTATTGATACGCGCCGGCCCTTTGATGGGGCTGAGCCAACGCCGCTCTCCGGCAAAGCTCATTAAACCCACGGCATCGCCTTGACGCAAGGCCACATAGCTAGTTAGTAGCAGGGCATTGAGTGCGTGGTCGAAATGGCTTATGTGATCGTCTTTCGCGCGCAAGCGGCGGCCGCAATCCAACAAAAACACAATTTCTTGGTCGCGTTCTTCTTGGTATTCACGGGATATGGGTTTGCGCGCGCGCGCGGTGGCTTTCCAGTCTATTTGTCGCAAGGCATCGCCCGCGCGAAATTCGCGTAGCTGGTGAAAGTTACTGCCATCGCCGCGCCGCTGCTGTAAGTGAAGCCCCAGTTGGGCGACTTGCCTTTCCAGGCCCACGCTGGCGGCCTGGGCAATAGGGGAGAAATTGGGAAACACCTTGACCGATTCTGCTTCGCCGACAGCCCATTGATTTTGCCACAAACCCCAGCGGGCTGTAATGCGCAAGCAGGTGTGACCGAAGCGCGCTTCTCCGCGGCGAATGGGCAGTATTGAATATTCGACGCGGCGACTGCTGCGCGCTTCTAATTTGAGGCTAAGGGGTAAATTCTCGGCCTGAATATTTGCGGGGTACATCTCGCTAATATCGAGGCTCACCGGGAAATCGTAGTTGTTGTGCACCTCTAGACGAACGCTTGCGTAAATCCCCAATGCAAGGCTGTGTGGCAGCTCTCGAACTACCGAAATTTTGCACAGGCCACGCTGACGATAAAAATCTACCATGAGTGCGCAGCTCAAAGTGGCCACTGAAAGCCACCACACTATTTGCAAGCTAGAAAAACCATAGCCACTTTGCGGTGTATTTATTGAGACGGCTGGCGCTAATGTAATTCGCAAAATAAAAACCACAACTGCCAGGGCGAGCCAAGCCAGTAAAATATTGATAAGGCGTTTGCTAGGTCTCATAAACGGGGTGCGTCCACTCCCGAAAATATTTTCTCTAGTGCCTGATCAGCTGACAGCCCATCGATTTCCAGCTCCGCTGACAGAGCTACCCGATGACGCAGTACCGGTAAAGCCATTGCTTTGACATCGTCGGGAACCGCGTATGGGGTGCCTTTGAGCAATGCCATGGCCCGCGCGCAGCGAATCAGGCTGATGCAGGCTCGAGTACCGGCACCTTGCCGCAGTGCGGTAGTGTTGCGGGTTGCCCGCACCAAGCGCACTGCGTAATCAATCACTTGATCATCGACGGTAATATTCGCCACGACGTTTTGCAGTTGCAAAATTTGCTCGGGCTGCAAAATTGGGTCGGGATTATTGAAGGCGGCGTGATCGTCGACAAAGCCAGTAGTAACCAAACGGCTTAACTTTACTTCATCTTCCTCGGAGGGGTAATCAATTAACACTTTAATTAAAAAGCGGTCCAACTGAGCCTCGGGTAAGGGATACGTGCCTTCTTGTTCTATGGGGTTTTGCGTAGCCAACACCATAAACGGGGTGGGCAGTTGTTGTGCTTTGCCTTCTAAGGTCACTTGCCTTTCCTGCATCACTTCCAGCAAGGCCGCTTGGGTTTTTGCCGGGGCACGGTTTATTTCATCGGAGAGTAATAAGTTGGTGAATACCGGCCCTTTACGCAAGCGGAAGTTGCTGTCCTTCATATCAAACAGCACGTGGCCAGTAATATCGGCGGGCATCAAATCGGGGGTGAATTGTATGCGTTTAAAATCGCCATCGAAGCAGTTTGCCAATACCCGGACCAATAGTGTTTTGCCTAATCCGGGCACCCCTTCGAGCAATACATGGCCGTTTGAGAGCAGGGCGATAATAACCTGATCGACGACCGCCTCCTGGCCGATCAATTCGCGGTTCACACGTTGCTTGAGGCCCGCTACCACTTGCTGTGCTCGAGTAAATGCCGAGTTGGCGTTACCGCTGTTTGGCTCGGCGGCTGGTTGATGTTGGTTGGAGGTATCGTCGTTCATAGCTTGTCTCTAATGCGCTGTAAAAGTCGAACACTGCGAAGAAAATGCTCTTCGCTGAGTTTTTCTCGGTTGTGCATAGCGTGTTGTACACTGGATAACGTCAGTTCGGTTGCGGTGGCTAGCAGCAGCAGTTGTTGCGCGGGATCGGCTGTGTCGTAACCTGTAACGCGTCTTTCGGCACGTTGCTGAATATCGTCGCGCACTGGCTGCAACAGGCGCTGCTGCCAATCACCCCGCCAAATATACGCCGCGCTGGCGGCTATGTGCTCTGCCGATGAGCGCCGCACCGTCACTGCATCGTTTATCAGCGGTCCAAAGCGTTGCCGCTTGTGCCACACCCATGCGATAGTCAATACCAAAAGGGCGCTGAGTAGCTCTGGCATGTAAATGATTAACATGGACCACAGGGACGGCATATTCACCCCGTAGATAATTCCCAAATCGTCCTGATTGACGAGGATCTGCCACAGGTAACTGTGATCGAACAAGATGATGTTGCTGGATTGGAAAATGCCGGGGCTCGCCACAACGGTCACTAAACCGCTGCCGTGTTCCAGTTGAAAAAAGTGAACCCCATAACGGCTGCCGGCCCAATATAGGGTTTGGTAGTGTGCACTTTGCCAGTTAGAGTCTGTAAAAGCAGGGTGCGTGATGCCTAAGCTCGGGGCAAAGTGTATGGTTAATTCGCCTTCAACACCCTCAAATACCAAAGTGCTCAGTTCTTTTTCGGCTACTTTGGCCTCGCGTTTGGCCACTTTTTGCTGCGGGCTGGCACCGCCGGCTTGCACATGGCTAGCGGCTTGTTTTTCCGATTCTGCCTGTTTGTGCGATTCATCAACCTGTGGTTGCGGCTTTGGATTGGTCTCGTCTGGTGGGAATTGCGTTGCTGAATTTAAAAACCCGCTGCCTACAAAATTTGTCTGTACCACTTGCAGTTCGAGATAGTCGAATAAGCGGCTATTCTCGTTATCGCTGGTATTTTGCGCGGCAACGATTAAGTGCCCACCCGCGTCGATCCATTGGATAATCTGTTGCAAGCGTTTTTTGGAGATTATTTGCCCGCCATTGTCGACAAACAGGGTTTCATAGTTGGCAAGCTCACCCAGTTTGATAAGGCTGTCGCTGGAGCTGGCCTGAAAACCCCGTTGCTGATGAAACATTTGCGCCGCCAAATACGGGTTTCGCTTGGCGTCGCGGCCCCAACCCAAATGCTGCTCCTCTTCGTAATATTCAAAGAAAGCAAAAAACACTGCGCAGAACAAGGCGCACAACAGGCCTAAAATAACAATTGACCAACGGTTATTCACTGGGGAACACCTGCTGCCATTTATCGCACAAGGCGTTGATGTCTTCCCACTGCGGCAGCAAATGCCCATAGGCCAGATTCTGCCAATAGCCGGTGAGTTTCATCACGAATTGACTCAACTCCGGGTTGCCTTGCTGTTTTACCAAAGCAAGGCATTCACCTTCGGTATAGCTGTCTGCAAACACAAAATTGTAGTCGTGTATCAAGCCGGTTAGCAGCGCGCGATACAATAAGCTGACGGCAGCACGGTGCTGTTTTTCCTGCCACAGCGTCCTTACGCTTGCCGGTATATCTTGCGGTAAACTGTGTTTCGTCACCTCCAGCCCGAACATGACTTCGGGGGCTTCGCGAGTTTGATGCAGCGGCTCAGAGGTGGAAATAAATTCGCCAATGGGTTTTCTAAAACGGACAAATAAAAACACCACCATCAAAGCAGCTCCAATCCATAAAACTATTTCGAGGTACTGCAATGGCCAGGCGAGAAAGCTAAAAAAATTGGCGATTTTTATTACCAGGTTCCAAAGTATATCGAATGCGTTGCGCAGCCACTGCGGCGAATCATTCTTAGACTGCGTGCGGTTTTTTAGGCGCCAGCCCTGCACCGTTTCGGTAGTGTGAAATTCTTCTGCGGATAAAACTTGAAACATCTGTTGCTTGGCAAGTTGTGCCTGCGATGGTAATTCGCTATCGGTCGCAGCGGCACTGGATGAGGTTGCACTGTGTTGGGCAATAACAGCCGATGGGCTTAGGCTTAGCACCGCGCAAAGTGCCGCGGCCATTAAGGTCGCACTACTGAGGGAGCGGTTAGCGGCACTGCTTTGATATTTACGCGGGTAAAGCGACGATAGATGGCGAAAGCGAATTTCGATATCCCAAGCTTCCAGCTCGATTCTGCGGCTAATATAGAGTGCAAAGCCGGCGCAGGCATAAAACGGGCCCACCAGGGCCATGGCGATAAATAGGCTAATGTTAAGCAGCCAACCCAGTATGCGTTCTTGATCGACAAATAAGCGCAGGTAATCGATGTCTATCTGCTCCGGCACCATTAACGCGATAAAGCTAAAAATACCGAACAGGAATAAGCCCTCGATAATTATGCCCACGACAGTCAACCACATGGCGGCACTGCCGTGATTGCGATGCAATATGTTTAGTCGTTCCGAGCGCCGCTGTTTCGGAATTTTTTCTAACACCGTGAGGGGTAAATCGAATGAGCGGGTGGCGCTAAAACGTCGCAAGGTCAAGCTAGTGAGTATGTCGGTTTTATAAATTCGCCACGCGTTGACTAACATATCGCGCGCGTTGGCCTCTTCGCCGAAGAGGCGGCGACTGGCAATGTACAGCGGCCCGCGGTCCCAGAGTGGTTTCAGCCACCATACCACCAAGTAAGGCAGCCAATCGATTCCCATAGACAGTAAACTTACCACTACGAAAACCAGCAAGCTCGGCAGCAACCAGGTGAGGCACAGCGGCAGCCACCATTGGCGAGCGATGACAAAACCTAAATCGAGGGCTTCCCAGGGGGAACGCAGGCGCGCGCGAATACTAATACGATCGAGATCCATAACGCCTTCCAGAAAACGCTAAATAGCTGATTACCAGCAGCCAAAAGCCAATACCCACCAGGTATTTTACGCTGGGGCCCACCGCATTCGATGAGGACCAAAAGGCCTCGATAAAGGCGGCAATAAGTAGCATGGCGGTGGTGCCGTAAATAATTAAAACCGCGTCTCTGCCGGCCTCGCGCAGTGCCGCTATCCAGGGCTTTTGCCCGGGGTGCACCATGGCGTAGCCGAGTTTTAAGCCCGCCGCCCCCGCAAGCGCAATAGCGGTGAGTTCAAAAGCACCGTGCCCGGCGATAAACGGGTAAAACGTAGAGCCAAAACCCATTTGGGTTAAATGCCCGCCGACAGCGCCGATAAACAGGCCGTTAAATACCAAAAAGAAAACCGTACCTAAACCAAAAAGCACACCACCGGCAAAAGTGCGGAAGCTAATGCCAATATTGTTATAGATGTAGTAACCGAACATATACAGGTTGGTGTCTGATTCGCGTTCGCGGCCGATAACCCGGTTACTCGGATCGTACATAGCCTCCATACTTTTAACCTGTTCGTAGGATGCAATACTGTAAATAAATTCCGGGTTTATAAAGCAGGTTATGGCGGTTGCCAGGAGGGGCAATAAAAACAGCGCGGAGGCGCTTAGAACGAAGTTGCGGTTACGTCTTACCGTATGGGGAAAGTCGTGCACAAAAAAGGTCAGCCACTGAAAGTGCAAGCGGTATTTATGCTGATAAAAACGGTGGTGGGCTTTAATGACTATTTCGTTGAGCCTATCGACTAACTGGGGGCTGTAGCGGCGGTGTTTGGCGAGTGACAATTGGTGGCACAGCTGGCGAAACTGTTCGGGAAAGTGCTGGTCGAGGGGGGCTTTCGGGTTTTCGAGTGTTGCCTCCAATTGTTGCCACTGCATCCGGTGACGCCGTTCGAAGCTGTGCTGTTTCATTCGCGATCTCCCAGCAGCCAGTTACCCATGCCCTGCAGTTTTTTTACCGCCTCATCGCCCTCGGCTTGTGTAATGTTACTCAAGATATTCGCCAGCTCTTGTTTGCGGCTTTGCGACAGTTGGGTGTGGCGTTGCGAGAAACCGGTTATGGCAACTTGGTCTTCCAATGATAGGGGAAGGCTGGGGGCGTTGGCGGGCACCTTGGGTAAATCGTCGCTACGGTGTTTGTTATCGTGTTTGTGAATCACAATGGAGCCGGCAGCCAAATCGCCCAAGCGCTGAAAGTGCCGGGTGCTGCACATGGCGATTAGGCCGAGTAAATAGCTGGCAGGCAGAAAGTCGGCGGCTCGCAACAAATTGCGAATCATCGATGTGCTCCAGGTTACGGGGGTTAAATCATCGTTAACCACCGCGATACCGAGGTATTTTTTCCCCGGTGTTTGGCCGCTGCGCAAAACTTCAAACAACACTGGATAAAACCAGTCTAGCACGAAGAAAATCAAAAGAAATACCCCGATGCCCGCCAGACCCGCAAGCCCCAAAACAACAAAAATACAGACAATCAACACCGCACGGATTAGGAAATCAATTAAAAAGGCGAGTATTCGCGGCACAGGGCCTGCTAATTGGGCAGTCAGGTCAATCGCTTCTGGGGTTTCAACCTGGTAGTCGGTATCGAGCAAGTGCTTATTGTCCCTTATTCTATTGCTGCCTTACACTTAGTGCCCAAAGAGCATACATTTAGGTTCGCAGAGGTTAAAAGAAATGCATACTGGGTGGTTTACGAGCACTTAATGGATGCGCAGGGGCGTCGATCAAGTTGACATCGGGCTTGCTTAAAACCGGATCAGCTTCCCGCAGCACGCCAAGGTTACCTGGCATGCTGCGGGTTTCGCGTTTATCTCTGCGATTGTTTGTCCTGGTTTTGTATGCTTTGTTGTTAATTAGTATCATATTCTAAGCGATTTTATTCCGATCCGTTGTAAGCGCGCAACAGATTGCTTGGCTAAATTCGCCCGTTTATTTCATTTTAGGCCACGGCGCAGGCTTTGCCCGCATGTGCTTTTGGCAGTAAAAGCCCGCGGGTTTTTGGGTTTGAAAGCTGCGCGAGCGCTCGCTGCTGTGCGGTAGGGTTAGGCAACAAAGCGCAGGGCTTTCTTGGTAAACGCAAGCCGGGAGCTGCGGGCGTTTAACCTAAATAAATCAGTTGGATCGTAGCGAGGGCGTTCAAGGGGCTGAAATTAGAGTGAATTTTTTAACTTTTGAGGCAAATTCGTAGTCACTCTACGGGTGCAGCCGCAAAATTGAAAAAACGCTTTAATTTCAGCTCATTGGGCGTCCG
>JAHQVY010000258.1 GCA_019634095.1 Cellvibrionaceae bacterium | reverse complement strand
ACTGAAATTAAAGCGTTTTTTCAATTTTGTGGCTGCACCCATAGAGTGACTATGAATTTGCCACAAAAGTTAAAAAATTCACTCTAATTTCAGCCCCTTGAACGCCCTCGCTACGATCCAACTGATTAATTTAGGTTTAAGATAATTCGAGCTTACTGGGGGTTTATGCGCTTGCACAGTTGAACATTTAGCGCGGATTTTTTAAATTAAAACTTCGTATTAAGGCTGCGACACCTAAAACGATACCGCAGAGGTAACCGTAGCAATGGGCTTCGACAATAACCTTTGCTTGAATAGTAGAACGCAAATAGTTGGTGTCGAAATCGGGCATTTGCTGGGAGATAACCTTCCAGCTTAAACCTATAAATAAAGCAGTATTCAATAAGGGTTTTTGCTGTAGAGTTTTTATAAGGTATAGAGCAAAAATACCATAGAGTACCCCGGAAAAACCCACGTAGTTAGCCAGCCAGGGCTCAAACAGATACAAGCTGATACTAATGCTCAAGCATAGAAAAATAATATTGAATAAATATTTTTTTACACTTTCACTGTTGCCAAATAAGTATAGAGCTATCGCCAAGGCACTGATATTTAACAGGCCATGCCAGAGATTGGTATGTACTAAATGCCCGGTAAATAAGCGCCAAAATTGCCAGTTTTCTAGCCCTTCTCTATTCCATGAAAGAGCGTTGTTTAGCCAAGGGCCCAGTGCGGTGAATACAAGCAAGGTTATTGGCACTGCGGCCAAGCTATAAACACGGTTTTCTGTTTGAAAATTGTTCATGTGTTTGCTTGGCTATTGTGTAGTGGGCATCAAGTGGCGACTGCGGGTCTATCAAACGCTTATTTTTTTTCTATGCTACATTTGGCTACCGGACCATCGCCATTAGTGGTGTCCAGTCGCATCTGAAGAGCAAACATACCTGACTCCTTTGCAGATGGCAATCCAGCTATGGTTGCTATCACCCATCTTTGCATTTTCTATTGTGATATCACTTGGCGCACAGTCTACCGTTTCAGCGGATTTATACCCAAAACACTTGAGATTTAGGCCTCATGAGTACGCCCCTAAGTGCCCTTGGCGCTGTTGCTTCCGCTAACAGAGGCCTTTTTCTAACTGGTTTTCAAATTGTTTGCGAAAAAGTTCGTAGTAAAGCCCCTGTTTTTTTAGCAGGTTTCGATGACTACCTTGCTCCCGTAGCTGCCCCTGATCTATCAGTAAAATTCGGTCAGCCGAGCGAATGGTTGACAAGCGATGAGCAACCACAAAACTGGTGCGTCCGCTCAGCACACTTTGCAGGCTTTGCTGTAATAGATGTTCTGTTTGTGTATCGACCGAAGAGGTGGCTTCATCCATTACCAGAATTTGGGGTTTGCCAATAATGGCGCGGGCAAAGGAAATTAATTGTTTTTGCCCGGTAGATAAATTATTACCTCCTTCCTGTATTTCGGTATTGTAACCATTGGGCATTTGTAAAATAAGCTGGTGTAATTTTACCGCCTTTGCCGCTGCTTCCACTTCTTCATCGCTGGCCGTTAGGCGACCATAGCGAATATTGGAACGCACAGTGCCAGTGAATAAAAACGGCGTTTGCTGCACAATGCCTAAATTGGATTGTAACCACGCAAGGCTGCGTTCCCGATAATCAACTCCGTTGATGCAAATCGCTCCGCTATTGGGTTCGTAAAACCGACACAGCAAACTGATAATTGTCGACTTGCCAGAGCCGGTTTCCCCGACAAGCGCAATGGTTTCGCCTCTGTTAACGGATAAATTAAAATTGCTCAATAGCTTTTCATCGGGTTTATAGCGAAAGCACACCTCGCGGAATTCAATCTGCTCAATTAGGTCATCGCCACCATCAATCACCGTATGTTTAGCCTTTGCCGCGCGTTGCATTTTGCTTATCACTTGTGGCGAATCGGTGATTTCCGGCTTCACTTGGAGTAAGCCGATTACGCGCTCAACATTAGCGGTGGTGCGCTGCAGTTCAGCCAGTTTTCCAGACACTTCTAACATCGGATCCATAAGTGAGCGGGTATAACTCATAAACGCCACCAGTGTGCCCAAACTTAATGTACCGGCTAATACCTCGGTACCGCCCAACCACAGAGCGATGCCGCTGGCAACGGCGACAAATACGTTAACGAAAGGATAAAAGGCCGACGTGAGAAGTAAGTTGTACATCGATTGCCGATACATTTGTTCTGTATCGGTTTTAAACTCTGCCAGGTTTTCATCTTCGCGCACTAAAATCTTACTGGTTTGCACACCCGCTAGGCTTTCGTTGTAAACCGCTGTAAGGCGGCTATTGGTGCGCCGCAACGCGCGCGAACTATCGAGAATACGGAAATTAAACCACAGCGCAACGCCCATTAGTACAGGAAACAGTGCCAACACAATTAAACCCAATTGCCAATCCAATACTATTAATACTACAAAAATACCTACGATATACGGTATGCCCCAGCATAAGTCGACCGTTGCCCAGGCAAGGATATTGGCAATACGCTGAATGTCGGAAGTTATTCTGGCGAGTAGCCAGCCCACGGCGTTATTATCGAAAAAATTAAAAGATAATTTTTGTAAATGGTTAAAACTCTCTTTGCGCAGGCGGTACATTAAATGGGTTGATAACGTCCCCGCCAAGCGAATAAAGCACCAAATTGCGCCGACAATACCCAAGATGAGTCCAGCGTAAATTAAGGCGTATTGCAGTAGGTTAATGCCACTGCCGAGATTAACAATGTCATCGACTAGAGACCGGGTGACTAAGGTAAAGCTGGCATCGATGACAGCCATAATTAAGGCAATAACGATTAGTCTATGAAATAAGGCTTTGTCTGGTTTGTAGGCCATTAAAAAAAGCGTTCGCCAAGGGGCCTGTTGTGGCGGTGTGCTGTTATCTTGCTGGTGCATTGTGTATTCCCGAGTCATTTATCGCGATTTCAGATTCGAAATCTGCTTGCTGAAGGCTTTGAATACGCCACAACTGATGGTAAAAGTCGCTACTTTGCTTTACTTCTTGATGGCTTCCCTGCGAAGTGATTTTGCCATTTTGCATTACAAATATACGATCTGCATGCTGGCACACACTAATACGATGGGTAATAATAATTAGTGTTTTTTGGCCTCGTTTTTTTTGCAAAGCGTCGATAATCTCTTGCTCTGTTTTGGTATCAACGGCGCTAAAGGTATCGTCGAGCACTAGGATCGGAGTGTCTTTTAACAATGTGCGCGACAGGGTAACTCGCTGCTTTTGCCCGCCGCTTAAGCTGACACCTCGCTCGCCAATGACGGTGTCATATTTATTCGCAAAATTATCAATAGTATGATGCACCGCCGCTTCAATTGATGACTCAATCATTTGGCGATCGCTTGCCGACGAGCGAGCAAATTTAATATTATCGCGCAAGCTGCGACTATAGAGAAAAGGTTCTTGAAGCAAACAGCCAATGTGCCGCCTTATACTTTGCCGTGTTAAATGGCGCAGTTCGTAACCGCCCAATTTAATAGAGCCTTGTTGATAATCCTGCAAGCGCAGTAATAACTGTAGCAGGGTGGTTTTCCCAGCACCTGTTGGGCCAACAATGGCGATGGTTTCGCCGGGCTCAATCACAAAGCTTAGCGCCCGCAGCGCTGGCTTATTTGTTTGATAAGCAAAGCTGACCGCCTCAAACTTAATACTCGGTGTAAAATTCGGTGGCAGCGTTTGTTCGTTTCCGAGCACCTGCTCTTCGGGAATATCGAGAATTTGTTGGATGCGCCCAATTGCTACGCTGGCTTTACCAGCTTCGCTAAGCTGTTGCCCCAGTTGACGTATAGGCCAAATCAGCAATATTGCATAACCAATAAATGCAAAGTAAGTGCCCACACTAATATGCCCATGGGCGGCAAGCCAAGCACCGCCAATTAATACTAGGCCATTTTGGCTAATGCATAGAAAGTCTGACGCAGTCCAGAAATTAGCGAGTATCCGTATCAACTTAATGTGAAGCTCGCTGTAATATTTATTGCCGCGATCAAATTTTTCACTTTCAAATTGTTGGCGTGAAAAGGCGCGCACCACACGAATACCGGTAAGGTTTTCTTGCACGATGGTAGTTAGTTCGCCCTCCGCTTCGTCTACTCTTTGAAACATATATTTGACTTTGGCGTAAAAAAACCAGCTAAATAAAAACACGATCGGCATCAGACAAAGGCTGATGAAGGTCATGGCCGCCGATTGCAAGAACATAAGGGGTATAACGATACACATCAAAATAACAGTGCGGCCCATATCCATCACTTGCACGGTGAGAAATTGTCTCAATGTATCGATATCGGAAGTGCAGCGTTGTATTAAATCACCGCTGTCTGCGCGCCCTAAATAGCTCTCGGGCAGGCGATGCAGGTGGGCGAATAAGCGATCCCGCAAAGAGCGCAAGGTTTGTTCGCATGCGCGAGCGGCGAGAAAATCCTTCAAATACATAAACACGCCGCCAAGGATCGATACTGCGACAATTGCCGCGCCCGCCCGCCAAAGATGTTCGGTATCACTTAACCAATTCGCCAACCATTGCGATCCGAGATGCGCAGTGGTGCTTTGCGCCGCTAGCAAGTTGTCGATAACCAGCTGTCCGATTGTGGGGCCCAAAAACATAAAATAGCTGGCGATGGAAACCGCCAGTGCTGAGCTGAGGTAGTACCACTTTTTATTTTCGATGAGTTGCAGTAAAAAACGGTTGGGGTGGCTAGATTGCTTCACCGCATTATCCCTCTATAAATGGATTTTGCGGGCTTTGCTGGGGTAGAAAAACAAAAAAAGCCCGCGATTTGCGGGCTTTTTTGGTAACAACCAAATCTTTGATAGAAGCCCGCTTACCAACGGGCTTGCTAAAGGCTTACCGGTTGGCGTATACGCTGTATGCCAACGATGGCATGCCGTGAATGGCGCGTTTTAAATTAATCATGGAATTTTTCCTGTGTGATTAACCTGAACATCGGTAGGTAGGTTACCGGGTTAGCGAATAGCCTTGAAATAAGCAGGGCTCCAAATCTATGGGATTTCGGGAAAATTTGCAAGTGAGAATCGGTTTGATTTTTAACTGCTCGATACACATGGTTCGGCTTGGTAGCTATTGCTTTTTCATGGGTTGCTATTTTTGTGCGCTTGTTAACAAACGAATAGAATCTAAGCGCTCAGGGTCTGGCGGTTGTATACTAAATGCTTAGGTGTCAGCTGCATAGCAATTACGGTTGTGGGCAAGGCAGAGTGCCAGCGGGGGATGAAGGCACTCGAGTTTGCGCGACCTAAGGCCGAAGCGCTACCGATGCGGCTTAGGCGCGAATTTCATCGAGGTGAAATTTTGCGGTGGCCGACTGTAGCGCTTTGGAGGTGCTGTTTAGGTCTTGAGCAATGTGATCGAGCTCTGAAAATGAGTCAACACAACGATTAACATTTTCATTCATGCTGTGCATATTTTCGACAACACCGTCAATGACTTGGCTTTGCTCTTCAGTGGCAGTGGCGACTATTTCATTGATTTCGGTGAGAGAATTAATGCGCTCGCGGATATTTTCTAGAGCTTCACCGGTATCGTTGGAATATTTTTCATTGAGCGTAGATAGCTCTTGTGACTGATGCATTAGAGAAACGCTTTCATCGGCGTTGCCTCGCAAGCGCTCCAATACAGTAAAGATTTCTTTGGTCGCTTCCCCGGTGCGCGAGGCTAAAGACCGGACTTCATCGGCGACTACCGCAAAGCCTCTTCCCTGTTCGCCGGCTCTGGCGGCTTCGATGGCCGCGTTTAGTGCCAGCAGGTTGGTTTGCTCAGCAATCGATTGAATCACATCCAGAATTGAGTTAACACTTTTAACGTCTTCCGCCAGGTTGGTGATTGAATCGCTGGCGAGATTGATGTTTTGCGCAAAGGAGCGTGAGTTATCGATGGTTTTTTCGACCACCGCCAAACCGTCTTTAATAGCCGTTTCCGACTCTTTCACTTCGGTACTGGCGCGAGACGCAGACTGAGCAATTTCTTGGATTGAGTTGCGAAACTCACTGATTGAATTCGCCGCGTGCTGGGTGGTTTGTGACTGTTCTTGCATTTGGTTGCGCGCGCCTTCGGAAGTGTCAATAAGGCGCTGCGCCGATTCCCCCAAAGGATGGCTGACCCTAACTACGTCTGTGACTGTGGCGAGTAATATGTCCATGAAAGCGTTAAAAAACCGGCTGACTTGCCCCAGTTCATCTTCTCCTGTTTGAGGAAGCCGGTGGCGCAAGTTGCCTTCGCCTTGTGCCAGTTTCTCCAGAGATTTTCCAATTGACAGTGCCGAGCCGCTGATATTGCGAGTGACTGCAATGGCCACTAAAACCATAAAAATTATAATAAATGTCCCAAAAAATAGCGTTAGACGCAAAGTCTGCGAGCCTTTTTCACGTGCGTGTTGGGCGGTGAATTGAAAGCGCTCATCAACGCTAACTTTGTAGTCGTCGAGCATGTTATTCGCTTGTTCGAAAGATGTTGATCTGCGTTTGGCAGAATCACCTAAGCTAGAAAGGTTCGGCTCACCGGCCATTAGCGTGTCGACAATTTTCAAGGAAACTTTTTGATAGTCCGCTATCTGCATTTTGATGCTATCTAGGTCTGGTTTCTTGTTGGCGTCGAGTTTTGCAAGTTCACTGAGGTTATCGTTGAGCTTGGCAATGGTTTTATTGGCTGTGGACTGTGAATCGGCGTCGTTGGTCGATACTGCTTGGGTGTATAACTCGTCACTGCGTTTTAGCAGTACATTGTTCACAGTGGCTAGCTGAACCATAATATAGAGGCGTTTCTCCAGTTGCACCAAGTCTTGTTGAGCGGCCAACAGCCCTGTTGCGCTAAAAAAAACGTTGAGCGCGAAAGCCGCTATGGCTAAACCAACAATAAGGGAAAGCTTAGAGAAAATCTTTAAATTTTTAAACCAGGTCATAACTTGCCTTTAGTTGCAGATCGTTGTTATGAATAAACTCGATCTCTTGAGTATAGGCTAAGTTGAAAAACTATGGATTTTATGGTTGATCTACCGGTTTTATACCCAAAACACTTGAGATTTAGGTGTTAGGAGTGCGTCAATT
>JAHQVY010000257.1 GCA_019634095.1 Cellvibrionaceae bacterium | reverse complement strand
GCGATCAGTAATGAGAAAAAAGCGCTTGAGCACGAGCTAAAGCAAGCTCGCGCTGCGTTTTTGCCCAGTGTCAGTGTCGATGCCGGTGCAGCCTACGAAAATCGTCGGGCACCAATTACCAACGATGAATCGGTAGAGTTTGCCCGCCGTGAACTGGGCCTGCAAGCCAGCCAATTAGTTTTCGATGGTTTCGCAGCCTCTTCGGAAGTGGCACGGCAACAGGCACGTTTAGAGAGTATTCGCTATGAGGAGCGCGCAGAAATAGAGCGCATTGCGCTGCGTGTCACAGAGGTGTATTTGGACTTGCTGCGTCAAGCGGAAATTCTCGAGCTCACACGCGGTACTCTTTGGGAGCATCAGAATATTTACGATCAAATGAATTTACGCAGCCTAAATGGCGTGGGTAGCAAAGCGGATTTGGCACAAATTTCTGCCCGTCTCGCCTTGGCCAACGCAAATACTCTTGTCGCTCAAGCGAACCTCACCGATTCGCAAACTAACTTCTATCGTGTTGTTGGTGTGTATCCGAATTTAGAGAGTATGTCTAAACCGGCGCCTTTTGGCGAAATACCTGAGACTCGTGAACAGGTTATGGAAAAAGCGATTGCCGACCATCCGGTGTTACTGGGTGCTGGAGCCGATGTATCTGCGGCTTCCGCGCAACGCAGGGCGGCGAAAAGTCGATTTATGCCCAGAGTGACCTTGGAGGCCGATAGGCGTTGGGACGATAATATCGGTGGTTTGGAGGGCGAAGACAATGACTTAATTGTTGCATTGCGACTGCGCTATGATCTCTATGCCGGCGGTGCCAATATAGCGCGAAAGAAACAAACCGCTTATTTGTTTGAAGCCGCTAAAGAAGTTCGCAATAACAGCCGAAGGCAAGTAATGGAAAATGTCGGTTTATCATGGAATGCATACCAAGCGCTTGCGCTGCAGATTCCATATCTTCAACAGCATATTGAAGCGGCGAAAACCACCAAGCAAGCTTATGCCAAACAATTTAATATCGGTCGTCGAACATTGTTAGATTTGTTAAATTCAGAAACAGAAGTTGTTGAAGCAAAACGCGCTCTGGTTGATGCGAGCTATGATAGTTTGTATGCCAGATCGCGCATTTTGAATTCTATGGGTGCTCTTGTTAGTAATCTTGAAATCGGCGTTGCTGAATAATTACCAACTTAACTGCTCTTTCATACACATATTCATTTGACGTGCTATATGTTGTGGATAGGGTTCCAGGGAAACAACATCGAAGCTGCCACTATCTGCCGAGCTAATAATCAGCTTACGGTGTTTGCATTTTAGGTATACAGTTTTTTTGAGGTAAAACACATGTCTAATATTGTTCACCAAAGTGGGGTTGTGGCAAGTATTACTGGATTTCAAGGAGAGGTTCTTCTGAAATCCGGTGGTGAATTTGTCACCGTTAAACCAAATACGATTATTTTTGTCGATGATGTTTTGGAAACCAAAGGCGCGAGTGCGGTAATGGTTTCCCTTGCCAATGGGCTGACATTTAGTTTGGGGCATGACCAAAAACAAACCGTTTCCAAAGCGTTCTTAGAAAGCTTGCTCGGCGATGCGGAAGACTCTATCGACGAAGCAGTGAACTTCGCAGCGATTGAGCAATCGCTGGAAGATGGCAAAAACTTGCAGGAGATTTTGCCAGAAACAGCGGCGGGTGAGGATGTCACGCCCGGTTTTGCCTCCGGTGAATATTACCGAGTCGATTTAACACTGGCGGAAGTGGTTCCAGAGCGCGGGTTCGATACCCGGGCGCTTTTGGACAGCGACCCATCGGATTTTCAGAGGCCAATTGATTTTACGCCGATTGATGCGACAGAGCCTTCCGTTCCCGATGTGCCGGATGATCCTGATCCCAGCGTTCCAGATGAGCCGGATATCCCGGACGAGCCCAGCGTGCCAGATGTTCCCGACGTGCCGACAAATCCAGATGGCCCCGGTGCAGGCAATAATGCGCCGCTCGCTGCCGACATTGAAGCCCAGCAGGTGGTACAAGATGCCGTCGCGCTTATCGATCTTTCGCAGTATTTTTCCGATGCCGATAGCGGCCAAATTCTAAGCTATCAATTGTCTCCTTTACCTGAAGGGCTGGTCTTCGATGCCATCAACGGCGTGATTTCGGGCGCTGCTACCAATTTAGCGGCGCTTACCAATGAGGGTAATTATCGGATGCGCATTACCGCCAGCGATGACTCGGCTGCGGAAAATAATAGCGTTACCACGGAATTCACCTTGTCGGTGTTGAATGTTAACGATTTGCCCGAACTCGATAATGTCGATTTGGGGGCGGTGGAAGAAGACAATAGCGTGCTGATATCAACGGCAGAGCTACTCGCGTCTGCCAGCGATATCGACGGCGATAATCTCAGCGTTGACAGTTTGATATTGGCAGAAGGCAACGGTACGGTCAGCTTTGTCAACGGTGATTACACTTTTACGCCGGCCGATAACTGGCACGGAGTGGTGCGCTTTGTTAACACGGTTAGTGACGGTAATGGCGGCTCGGTCAGCGCCGATGTCAATCTGGTGGTGACAGCGGTGAATGATGCGCCGGTTGCGGCGGTTATCCCACTGCAGCAGGTGATTGAGGACGCGCCGACCACCTTAGACCTCTCGGGTTATTTTAGCGATGTTGATAGTGGACAGCGCTTGAGTTTTGAGGTGTCGTCTTTACCGGAAGGTTTGGTATTCGACCCCTCGAGCGGCATAATTTCGGGAGCCGCAACCAATAGCGCCGCGTTGAGTAATGGCGGTGAGTACCAAATAACACTGACCGCAAAGGATGATTCTGGGGCTGAAAATAATAGTGTGAGCCGGGTATTCACGCTTGAGGTGATCAATACCAATGACCTGCCCACAGTGTCTGATATAGACTTGCCGGCACTGCTTGAAGACAATCAGATCCTTATTGACAGCGCGAGCTTACTGGCCAATGCAAGCGACATAGACGGCGACCTGCTAAGCGTTGAAAGCTTGGCGCTGGTGGAAGGCAATGGCACATTGACCTTGGTGAACGGCGACTATATTTTTACACCCGCCGACAATTGGTACGGTTCAGTGCGTTTTGTTAACACGGTAAGTGATGGCAACGGCGGTTCGGCCAGTGCCAATGTTAATCTCGTTGTGACGCCGGTTAACGATGCCCCAGTGGCGGCGAATATCCCAGCACAGCAAGTGATTGAGGATACGCAGACTACTCTGGATCTTGCGAGCTATTTTTCCGATGTCGATATTGGACAGAGTCTAAGCTTTGCGATTTCAGCCCTGCCCGAGGGCCTAACGTTTGATCCTGTTAATGCGGTAATTGTCGGCGCGGCAACCAATGCCGCCGCCTTGGCCAATGGCGGTAATTATCAAATCACTATTACCGCAACCGATGATTCCGGTGCAGCAAATAATAGTGTCGCTGCGCAATTTACACTGACCGTGCAAAACAGTAACGATGTTCCCGAGGTTGCGGATATCGATTTAGGCGTGGTGAATGAAGACAACTCGGTTGTCATCGACGTGGAGACCCTGTTGGCCGCCGCTACCGATATCGATGGCGATGCACTCAGTATAGATAGCCTGATATTGCTCGAAGGCGATGGAAGCTTGAGTTTTGAAAATGGCGCGTATGTGTTTTCACCGGCGGCCGACTGGTTTGGTGAGGTGCGCTTTGTTAGCACGGTAAGTGATGCCCAGAGCAGTGCCAGTGGCAGTGTGCGTTTGGTGGTAGCCCCGGTGAATGATGCCCCAGTGGCCGCACAGGACGGACCGGTAGACACCTTCGAAAACGCGGCAGTGACGATTAATGTTCTGGCCAACGATAGCGATGTCGACGGCGATACTCTTAGCGTGTTAACTGCATCCGCAAATCTCGGTGACGTGACGATCAATGCCGATGGCAGCCTCAATTATGTACCCAACTTGGGCTATTTTGGGCAGGATACGCTGAGCTATACCATCGCAGATGGCAACGGCGGCCAGGCGGAGTCGATTGCCATCGTGAATGTTATCGAAATAAACGATGCGCCGAAATTGGGTGAGGATGTTGCGGTGGCAGTGTATGAAAATACCACCGCTGTAGGGCAGTTCGAGGCCACCGACGAAAACGGGGACGCGATTAGCTATAGCCTTTCCGGCGATGATGCTGCGCTGTTTAACGTCGATGTCGAGGGCCGAGTGTTCTTTATTGACCCACCGGATTTTGAAACGGATAACGGCCCGTTTACCATTACCTTGCGCGCCACCGACGACGGTTTGGGTAATTTGAGTGATGAGCAAGTGATAACGGTGACGGTATTGAACGTCAACGATAATCCGCCGCAAATTCAAATTAGCGGCAGTGTGATTACCGAAGATGCGGTGGCTGCGGGGCAGGTGATTGGCCGCTTCAGCGTCAGCGATCTCGACGGCGATACTGTATCTGTGTCGGCTTACAACAACCAGGCAAATTATTTCGAAATTTCCGGCGATACCCTTTTATTAACCGAGGCCGGCGTGCTGGCGGTGAATAATGATGCGCTGAATTTAAATAGCATCGAACTAAGCTTGAGTGGTGACGACGGCGAGAATACCGTCATTGCCAGTGCGCAAGTCGATATAATTCGCGTCAATGATGCGCCGCAAATCGAGGCGCAAATTCCGGATCAGTACCTACTCGAAGACTTCGCGACTTACTCTATTAACTTGGGGGATTATTTTGCAGATGCGGAAACCCCTGACTCCGAGTTGCGCTATAGCATATCTACAGCGGAAAATATTCTAATAAGTATCGATGGAGCCATTGCGAGTGTTGCGTCGGTACTCGATTGGAACGGCAACGAAACCTTGACGGTTACCGCCACCGATGCCGATGGCGCCTCGGTGAGCACTGACGTGAACTTTATTGTTGAGGCAGTAAACGATGCACCGGTGGCTTTTGATTTGCCGGTGCAGCAAATACTTGAAGATACCCCACTGTACACGATAGATCTGTACCCGGTTTTCGACGATATTGAGACGGCGGATCTTGACTTGGTTCTCACTTTTGAGGGCGGAGAAAACATCTCTGTCACCCTGGAAAACGGTTTGGCGAGTTTTACTCCGCAGGCAAATTGGAGTGGTGTTGAGTCAATCGAATTCACGGCCACCGATGCCGAAGGGCTCAGTGTTACTAGCGCTATTAATTTTGAGGTTATTGCGGTTGCCGATGCGCCTAGCGTCGCCGTCGGCGATAGCGTGGCGGGCGATGGCCTTAAAATTAATCCCCCTGTATCCACCGGTTTAACGCTGCGCTACTACGAAGATTTGCCGGTACAAGAGCAGGCCTCTCTGCGCGAAGCCATTTCGGATGCGGAAGCGCCCAGCAGTGTGACGCGTTTGATTAACGGAGTCGGTTTCCCTAAATTGATCGACAATACCCGGATACTGCAGACCGACGGCTCCACTATTGCTATTCCCGAAGGCGACGCTTATGCCTTAACCGGCTTTATTTTTATCGAAGCGGGACAGAGCTTTGAATTGCAGGGCTACCACGACGACGTGATGCAGGTGGAGCTGGGTGGCAGCACAATATTGTCAACGGGCGGTGATTCTTTTGGCAATATCGGGCCAGGGGGATCGGTGAGTGCAGACGTATTTACCGCTACCGAGACGGGTTACTATACCTTCGAAGCCTATGTGGCGAATAACTACGGAGTGGGCCAATTTGCTTTGAATTTTTCCGTGGATGGCGGTGAGGCAATGGCTTTGACTGCGAATAATTTCTCGATATACGCCAGTATCAGCGATTTGCTCGCACAAGCCGCGCAATTTTCGGCCTTTGTTCCCGGTGAGGATCGTGCCGATGGTGGTTACTTTCCGACGGTGATCAATGAAGGGCTGAGTGCCCAGTTTATTGAGATTTCCAATATAGAAGCATCGCTGCGCGATACCGATGGCTCCGAAAGTATCACCTCCTTGCTGTTGGGTGATATTCCTGAAGGCTCAGTGCTAACCGATGGTGAGCGGCTTTTTACCGCGACCTCCGATCTGAATTCGGTGGACCTAGTGGCGCAAAGCTGGGATTTAAACAATCTGCAAATTCTGCCGCCTGCCGGTTTTCTGGGGGATTTTTCCATGCGCGTAGTGGCCACCAGTACCGAAATGTCCAACGGCGACCAAGCCTCCACTGAAGCGTTTATTAACGTATCGGTGTTGGATGCGGATGGCGGCATCGACGGGGTCGACCCGGAGGTGCTAAATGTCTCCACCGTGGTGCTTGGCAGCAATGACGACGATGCTCTGAGTGGTACCGAGGCGAGTGAAACCTTTATTGCCGGCGCGGGCGATGACGTAATTAGTGCCGGTGGCGGCAACGACTTTGTCAATGCCGGCGTTGGCTTCGATACCCTTTTTGGCGACGCCGGGGAGGACCTGTTATTCGGTGGTAGCGGAAACGATCAGGTGGACGGTGGCGCCGGAAACGATATACTGAGCGGCGGCAGAGGTAGCGATCAAATTACAGGTGGCGAGGGAGCCGATATCGTGATTTGGCGGGCAGGCGACGGCGACAACAGCCGCGACAGCCTCATAGATTTTGATGTGAATGAAGATGTGCTTCACTTTGCCGATTTACTCGAGGGCGAGTCTTCTGATGCCGTTATCCTCGATGCATACTTCGACTTTTCGTCCGACGGCAACACTACGCAAATCGCGGTGGATGTTGACGGCGATGGCTCGGGAGCTGACTTAAATGTCACGCTGTTGAATGTCGACTTGCTCGGGATCTACGGCCAAAGTGATCAGGCGATATTGTCCAATTTACTCGTGAACGGTAATTTGACTACAGATTAACTATGCCACAAAACGTAATTTTCGCCGCGGGTGTGTATAAAAAAGTCGCCGCCCTTGTGATGATTTTATACTCTGCGTGCCTGTTTTCCGAGCAGGGAGACCTGCAAGTTTTCGGGCGTTTCTACCCCGGTGCGATGCTTACTGCTCAGGCGCCGGTGGGCGCCACAGTGACTGTTTTTGGTCGCAGTGTTTATCTCGACCCTCAAGGCCGCTTCGTTTTTGGGCTGGGCCGAGACGCAAAAGGCGAGGTGGATATCCATGTCAGCACCGGGCCGGGTGCGGCTAAGGTGTACAGCTTTGCGGTGGAGCCGCGCGAGTATAAAATCCAGCGCATTGAAGGCGTGGCCAAAAAATACGTCTCTCCTCCGGAGTCGGTGCTCGCGCGGATACGGCGAGATAATGCCTCGGTGGCTAAAGCGCGCAAGGTAAAAACCACCGCTGCCGATTTTCGAGAGGGTTTTATTCGTCCAGCAAAGGGGCCAATCAGCGGTGTTTACGGCAGTCAACGGGTCTTTAATGGCGTTCCTAAACGCCCGCATTTCGGTTTGGATATTGCCGGTCCGGTGGGGCGCAAAGTCCTCGCGCCGGCAGCGGGCACAGTCACCCTAACCCACCCAGACATGTATTACTCGGGTGGCACCTTGCTGCTGGATCACGGGCAGGGTATCAGCTCAACCTTTATTCATTTAAGTAAGATCCTAGTCGCCACTGGCCAGCGGGTAGAGCGTGGTCAAGTGATTGCCGAAATCGGTGCGACGGGCCGGGTTACCGGGCCACATCTAGATTGGCGAGTTAACTGGTTCGATCAACGACTCGACCCGCAGTTACTTATTGAAAGCCCCTAACGTTAAGGCAGGCTATTTCACGGCGGTTTTGAGGTTTGACGTTTAATTTTGTGATTTGATTAGCGTTTGTTGTCGCCGTTTACTTCTCTTATGGTGCTTTTTTTGAGTTCGATCAAACGGTAATCAGCGCGCAGTTTAGCCCCCATGGAGTTGTCGCGCATCGTTAAAGACATTCCTATTCCTATCGGTGTAATATTACCCGTCCATATTTCGCGAATTCATGTGATGATTGATAAAAAGTTGCTAAGTATCCTAGTATGTCCCGTGAGCAAAGCGCCTTTGCAATACGACTCAGAAAATAATGAGCTGCTGTGCAAGGCCAGCGGTCTGGCGTATCCCGTGCGTGATGGAATTCCTGTTATGCTCGAGTCCGAGGCGAGACAGTTGAAACTCGAGGAAAAAGAAGCTCTGGAATGAGCTTAGCTGTTCCGGAGCGTATCAATGAAAAATATTGCAGAAACCCATTCTGCAGCAGAACTTTGCAAGGCATTATTATGGCGGAAGAGTCTATATTTATTAAAATTATGAAGGGCGATATACCGGCAGACTTGGTGTATCAGGACGACCACTGTATTTGCGTTAAAGATATCAACCCCCAGGCACCGACCCATGTGTTGATTGTGCCGCGCAAACCGATACAGCGCTTAGCAGATGCCAGCGCGGCCGACAAAATGCTTCTCGGGCACCTGATGCTTAAAGCGGGTGATATCGCCCGCCTGTTGGGGGTTGAAGAAGCATTTCGCATTGTAATCAACAATGGCGAAGGGGCGGGGCAAACAGTGTTTCATTTACATTTGCATTTGTTGGCCGACAAGACTTTTAGTGAAAACTCTCTGGGTTTAAACTAAGCCCAATCACACCTCTGCTAATATTCCTCCGCTGTACCTCCCGCAGCTCATTTACTTTAACTGGTTAAATAGTCTTTATGAAAAGTGCAGACATTCGTAATGCTTTCTTGAATTATTTTGAAGGCAAAGGACATCAAATTGTCTCTAGTAGCTCCTTGGTTCCCGGCAACGACCCCACATTACTTTTCACCAACGCGGGGATGGTGCCTTTCAAAGATGTTTTTCTAGGTTTGGAAAATCGCGACTATCGTCGGGCCACCTCTGCGCAAAAGTGCGTGCGTGCTGGGGGCAAGCACAATGATTTGGAGAATGTAGGTTATACGGCGCGGCACCACACTTTTTTTGAAATGCTGGGCAATTTCAGCTTTGGCGATTATTTTAAAGCCGATGCGATTCAATTCGCCTGGGAGTTTCTCACCCAGGTGCTCGGCATACCCGAGGAAAAGCTTTGGGTTACCGTGCATGTTAGCGACGATGAAGCGGCGGATATCTGGCTAAAAGATATTGGCGTGAGTGCCGATCGGTTTTCTCGCTTGGATGAGGATAACTTTTGGCAAATGGGTGACACCGGCCCGTGTGGGCCCAGTTCTGAAGTGTTTTTCGATCATGGTGAGGCGGTTCCGGGCGGCCCACCGGGTAGTGAAAACGATGATTTAGATCGCTATGTAGAGATTTGGAATTTGGTGTTTATGCAGTACGAACGGCAAAGCGACGGTTCATTGTCGCCGCTGCCAAAACCCTCGGTGGATACGGGGATGGGCTTAGAACGCATGGCGGCAGTATTGCAAGGAGTGCACAGTAATTACGATATTGATCTATTTCAAAATTTATTATCCGCTGTAGCAGACCTGCTTCAAGTCGAAGATAAAAACAATAATTCGTTAAAGGTGATAGCTGATCATATTCGCTCTTGTGCGTTTTTAATCGCCGACGGCGTGTTGCCCGACAGAGAGGGGCGCGGCTTTGTATTGCGGCGTATTATTCGCCGAGCCATACGTCACGGCAATAAATTAGGGCATCGAACTCTCTTTTTCTCGAAGTTGGTGCCTGCGCTGTGTCGAGAAATGGGTGATGCTTATCCGGAGTTGCTAGCTCTGCAAGCAACAATAGAAAAATCGTTGCATGCAGAAGAGGAGCAATTTGCGAAAACCCTCGATAAAGGTTTGGCTATGCTCAATGACTGTTTGCAAAAGCTGGATGGCACGGTAATTCCGGGCGATGTCGTCTTTAGTTTACACGACACCTACGGTTTTCCAGTGGACCTCACCAACGATATCGCCCGCGAAAAAGGACTCACCTTGGATTTTGCGGCTTACGAGGCGCTGATGGAACAGCAGCGACGCCGTGGTAAAGAGTCGGGGATGTTTAAAATGGATTACACCGATGTGCTCGAGATTGATGGTGAAACCGATTTTGAAGGTTATACACAGCTGAAACACGATGCACAAACAATCGCCATTATTGTCGATGGCAAACAAGTTAACAGTCTTCAGCCGGGGCAAGAGGCGGCGATTATTTTAGATAATACGCCGTTTTATGCTGAAGCCGGCGGCCAAGTTGGCGATGTCGGTTATTTGCAAAGTGAATACGCACGCTTTGATATTTTTGATTGTCAAAAAGCTAATCGCCACTATTTACACCTCGGTAAGCTGCAAGGGGCTGAATTAAACCTAAATACGCATGTAAGCGCAATTGTCAATGAAGAAAAGCGACAAGCTACGGCCTTAAATCATTCTGCAACCCATTTACTGCACGCGGCCTTGCGGGAGATACTTGGTTCACAGGTTACACAAAAAGGTTCATTGGTGGATGCTGAGCGGCTGCGTTTTGATTTTTCTCATTTCGAAGCTGTTACGCAGGAGCAATTAATTGCGATTGAAGAACGTGTTAATCAGCAAATTCGCGACAATTCCTCGGTACATACTGAAATTTGTGATTTAGAGGATGCAAAAATGCGAGGCGCCATGGCACTTTTTGGCGAGAAATACGAAGATAAAGTGAGAGTCTTGACTATGGGGGATGGATTTTCTGTAGAACTTTGTGGTGGTACGCATGTAGCAAATACAGGTGAAATCGGTTTCATGAAAATTATGTCGGAAACCGGTATTGCCGCCGGTGTGCGGCGAATTGAAGCGGTGACTGGTGCGACAGCGCTGCGCAAAGTACGAGAACAAGAACAGGCTCTTACACAGACTGCGCGTATCTTAAAAAGCACACCAGAAGGAATTATCGAAAAATTGGAACAACTTTTTCAACACAATAAAGTGTTAGAAAAAGAAACTTTAACGCTGAAAAACAAACTGGTCTCCGCATCCATTGACGAATGGATAAAGGAAGCAGTAGAGGTGTGCGGTATAAAGGTTTTGGTGAAAAGTGTTGAGGGCGATGCGAAGTCTCTGCGCGATACTGTTGATAAATTGAAGAATAAGCTTGGCGATTCAGCAGTTTTATTGGCGTCAATATCCAATAAAAAAATCTCTCTCGTTGCCGGTGTTAGTAAGTCGGTTACAAATAAAATTAAAGCGGGTGATATGGTAAAACAGCTCGCTGAGAAAATTGATGGCAAGGGTGGCGGTCGGCCAGACATGGCGCAGGGCGGGGGTTCCAACCTAGCGGCATTACCCAAAGCCATTGAAGAATTAAAGATTTGGATTGATACCGAATTGACAGAAGCATAAAAAAATCTTATAAAGCCCTCGGAAAATTCGCGATAGGAGTTAACTTTTAGCGAAGTTTAGTGTCTAATTGTCGCCCCATTTACTAAGCATGCAAAACGGATGAGTTAAATGGCATTAATGGTCCAAAAATTTGGTGGCACCTCTGTCGGTACGGTTGAGCGTATCCAATTGGTGGCCGGCAAAGTGGCAAAAGCTCGGGCAGGCGGCGATAAACTCGTTATCGTGGTGTCGGCGATGAGCGGAGAGACCAATCGTCTCACTGCTTTGGCCATGCAAATTCAGCCGCAGCCCAACGTGCGGGAGATGGATGTTTTGCTTTCCACGGGCGAGCAAGTCACCATCGCACTTTTGTGCATGGCGCTAAAAGAAGAAGGTGTTGAAGCTGTTTCCTACACTGGCAGCCAGGTAAAAATACTTACCGATGATGCGCACACCAAAGCGAGAATAGAGCGTATCGACGACGATAAAATGCGGTCCGATTTAGACCGGGGTAAGGTGGTTGTGGTCGCCGGTTTTCAAGGGGTTAACGCGACGGGTGATATCACCACCTTGGGTCGCGGCGGTTCCGATACCACGGCCGTTGCTTTGGCCGCCGCACTAAAGGCTGATGAGTGTCAAATTTATACCGATGTAGATGGCGTATATACCACCGATCCTCGAGTGGTTGCCGACGCGCGACGATTGGAGAAAATTACCTTTGAAGAGATGCTGGAAATGGCCAGTTTAGGGTCGAAGGTATTGCAGATTCGCGCTGTTGAATTTGCCGGAAAGTACTGCGTGCCGCTGCGCGTTTTATCGACTTTTAAAGAGGGGCCCGGCACATTGATTACCCTCGACGAGGAAAACAGTTCTATGGAACAACCCACTGTATCCGGCATCGCGTTTAGTCGCGACGAGGCGAAAATATCGGTCTTGGGTGTGCCAGATGCACCTGGCGTAGCTTCGAAAGTACTGTCCCCGATCGGGGAAGCCAACATTGAAATTGATGTGATTGTGCAAAATGTCGCGGCGGATAAATCCAACGATATTACCTTCACCGTCAGTCGCAGTGATGTCGACAAAGCCAAATCAATTCTACAAGATGTTGCCGCTGAACTCGGTGCTAGAGAGGTGGTCACTGATAACAAGATCGTCAAAGTATCAATAGTCGGCGTTGGCATGCGCTCCCACGCCGGCGTAGCATCAACCATGTTTCGGGCTTTAGCATCAGAAGGAATTAATATCCAGATGATTACAACATCTGAAATAAAGATTTCTGTCATTATTGATGAAAAGTACCTTGAGTTATCTGTACGCACACTGCATTCCGCATTCGGCTTGGAGTAAGCGT
>JAHQVY010000256.1 GCA_019634095.1 Cellvibrionaceae bacterium | reverse complement strand
AGATTCAAATTAATTGCGAGACTTATTATCGAATTTTACTGTTCTAGAAAAAAGGATATGTTAAACATAGGAAATAACCTTTCCGGTTTACTTAACAACTTATGGTGACAAAATTCGCTATTCAAATGACAGTTTTTAAGCCGAGTGTCACAGTTCTTTATTTTTTTACCTTCCCGTAAAAATATTGAGAGTAATGTTGGGTAAGATTATCGCTACCTGTTCTAATAACAGTATGAAATTAATAGTATAGACTAATTTGTAATTTATATAAGTATTGTTGGCTCGTTTGAATTGTTGGCTCGTTTGAATAGAAAGTGGATGGGGTTCGCCAACGATAAATCGAGCGCTAAACATCAAACTTTAACTCGTTACCACGCTCCCGCGTGGTAACGCATATCATGGCCAAACAGTCAGCAAAAACAGGGTAATTTTAAAAATGGTCTGCATTCCCACGCGGAGCATGGGAACGAGGACATACCGGCGTAAGCTCACGATTTAAATTGACAGGTCAAAACATATCAGCCCGGATATTGCACCAGCTAGCTAAATCCAAGCAATCATTACAAAAACTTGCAAAAGAAATCACGCCATTAATGCCTGAACCTTGGGGGAATTCAGAGGTGCCGCATTATTCACTTGTGTTACCAATTAACAACAGGTAATGCAAGTTGACAGCATCGATCCAAGCCACAGATAACAATGGCGCACCTGGGTTTTTACTTAAACTTAAAACAGGGAATGGTCACTCTAAGCCAAGATCCCCGAGATCAATTGCCCGGTGCACATTTGCCTAACCAACCCTGTGCGGCAGTCTGCAGGATTCGGGCTTGTCCGCTTTGGGCAAATTTGCTTAATTCCGCTTCGATAAAATCCGCAGAATTCTGGCAATGCACAGAATTTACCAGTGCCTTCATTGACCAATACCTGTCGACGGTTGTCTTTGCTTGTGTCAGGTTTTGCGGTAGATAGGCTTGCAGCGTATCGCTTTTAACCAGCAGGGGTAAATAGTGCCGAGGGTCCACCCGTATGCTCGAGGGCTTGCCTGGCAACTGTCGAGTAAAATGCTGCTGCTTCTGACTGACCTGGAAAGTCAATAAGGCTGTGTTAGTGCTGTTTTCAACTTGTATTTGCAGGGGAAAGGCCCGGGCTTGTTGTTGCAGTTGGTCCAGGGTGATCTGCAGCAGGTTATCCGAATTAACACTAAGTTTAAGATCCAGTTCGAGCCTTTGTTCTTCATGGATCCAAGTATCGAAAAACTGACTAAGATCTCGGCCTGTAGCCTGTTCAAAGCTCAGGCGAAGCTCCCGGGTACTGCTACCCTTCTCCCACATTCGGCTGCTGTAATGCTTTATCGCCCGCCAGAAATCTTTTTCACCCAGTTCCAAGCGTAACATATGAAACAGAAATGCCCCTTTCGAATAGGCCGTCCCCCGGTATTTTTCCATGTATTCTTCGTAGCTTATTGTTTTGTGGGGAGAGACTGCCGGCAGAAAAACATTATTTTTCAGGCGGCGCAGGATGCTTTCTTTGAAGAAGATCATCTCTCTGTCGTATTCGTCACGGCCGTAGACTTTTTCCTTAAATGCCGCCACTAAAAACTGCACCAAGCCCTCATTCAGCCAGAAGTCATTCCAGGATGACGCTGATATTGCGTTACCCCACCATTCGTGCGCAAGTTCATGAGTTGCCAGCCAACTTTCCCGCGGTTCCGACAAAACATGGTGCAGGTATTTACGGCCCACCAGACTGAAGCCGCTGGCTTCTTGCATCGAATTTTCTTCAGTCACTACAAAAGTATAGTTTTTTGCAGGCAGCGGCAGACCGCTCACCTCTTCGAAAAAGTCATAGGCTTTGCCGATGTCGGCGAAAATGGTGTCGATTTCTTCAGCTGTCGAACTCAGGTAAAGCACCCTGAACTGACGATTTCCATGATGGAGTACTTTTTCCTTAAAGTTTCCGGCGGCAAACCCAAAGGTAAACGTGGGACGGGGGCGCGACTCTCGCCACCTGTGGCGGAGCACATTACCTTTCGGCTTACTGGGCTTACTAGATACCAGTTCGCCATTTGCAACATGTTGCATGCCCAGGGGAAGATGCAGGGTCAGATCGAATTTGGCTGTATCTTCCAATGCTTGATGAGAGACCATCCAGTTTTGGGTGTGGTAGCGGGTGTAGACATAATCGTCGGCAAAAATCACCCCTTCTTGCGGTGCAGCGGAGTATTCCACAGTAATAAAGGTATCCCTGTCCGCTTCAAGCTGCTTATCATTCAGTTCAACAAACAGCTTATTATCCTTCACCTTGTAAGCGGCCAACCAGTCACCGCTGACATCCTTAATTTTTATATCTGCGATAGAAAATACCAGTGTCACGGCTTCGGTCTTGTGGCAAAGGGCTGCTGGCTGCAGGCGAAATGCGATCTTAACCTTACCGTCGAGGGTCTGAGCTTGCAGATCTGGGGTAAGGTCAGCAACATACTCGATAAAATCCACGGGTTGTGCTGCTATTGTACGCAGGGGAAAAGCTAGCAATAATATTAGTACGCTAAAGAAAGTCAGTCTCATGTTCAGGCTTGAGGGTTAAGTTAATTGTTTTATCTTTATCGAAATTGAGTGGCCTGCATTGATTTTTTTTCAAAACATCAATCAGAACCCTGAGCGACTACGCTCACTGCTAGGTGGCGGCTTGGAAGGTTTTTAATTTTTAACACCTAAATTTCAAGTGGTTTGGGTATATTTTCAAGCTATCGAGTGTCGAGCCACGGGCATAACTTTGCAGTTATAAGCGCCGCTCCACACTTAACCTCAAGGTGCGCGGTTCGATAACATGGTAATGAATATCTTCACTGGCCACACCGCTGGGTTCACTGCTGAGCCGTGAGGCGTAAAAATAGTCTATATCGTGATCATTGCTATCGCTTAAATTAAGAAGATCGCCTCGCACAACCCAGTCATTAAAGCGATAACCCACCCTCAGGTTCCAGATGCTACTTGTGTCGGACGTCACTGAACCATCTTCCACTAGGGGCCTCTCACCAAAATAGCGCTGTCTTAAACTGCCAAACCACCCACCAGGGAAATCGGCGCGCAGGCCCGCCTGCAAAACATGCTTTATTGCGCCGGGAATCTGATTGCTATGGGAAGGCGCTTCGGTAAATTCAGCATCGGAATAGGCGTATTCCACGTCCAAACTCCAATGCTCATTAAAATGATAATACACAGTGGTTTCAAGGCCCTGCCGCCTGGATTCTCCGCTCGCCTCGCTATTGCCGGCATCGCCCACAAACAGCAATTCGCTGTCTAGGGTTAAATACCAAAACGCGAGCGAAGCATTGAGTTTTGACTCGCGAAACCAGCGTACCCCCATTTCGTAACCCAAAGAACGCACCAATGGGTCTACCGCAGACGATGGGTTGCCATCTGTTGGATCGACTTTAATTACGGTACCGCGGGCGTCATTGGAATGAAAGCCCTGCCCAGCGGAAACATAGCCTTCAAAATGCTCGGTAAAATTAAAAATTGCGCTGCCTTTTAGCGAGAAAAGACCGTCACTGGCATCGCCGCTATTAACACTCAAATCCACGCCATTGCGGTTGATGCCGGCCTTATCGCTGACAGAGAAATCGAAACCGTCGTAGCGCGCGCCCAGTACACTGCGCAATCGAGGACTCCACTGACTGCAATTTTCCCAGTACACCCCCACACTAGACTCTTCGATAGCGTCGCGGCGGCTCACTCCCAGGCGCTGGCGCGCCTGGGTTTGGTAGAGTGCCACCTCACTAATATCGTCAACCCGCAGATCTATACCGAACCGGTTGCTCACCGCCCTGCCCGCCACAGACTTGTCAAATTGGTAACTTAACTGACCACCCCAAATTTTTCGATTGTCCACTTGTTCAAACTGATCGCCACTGTTTTCATCCTCGAGAAAATAGGTAAAGTTAGACCACAGATTTAAACTGTAATCGATAAGGTAAGCAGAGGAATGCCAGCCCCCCTGACGCCAGTCGACATTTAGGCTGTAACGGCTAGTTTTCCCGCCGGCAGTATCGTCAATAGATCCGAGCTCATCGATAATCCCTTGCTCGACTGCCCGCAATGGAATTTGATCGGCACTGTTCCAACGGTTGTCGTAGGCCATCAGCGATAACTGCAAATGCCCCGCTTCCAGGGCAAAATGCTGCTTGAGTAGTACATTAGTTTTGTTCAGATCTTCTTTAATGTCCGACCAGGGGCCGTCGTAGCGCTTGCCTTCAATAGCAAACAGGGTCTCGCCACCGGCGAAGTCAAAACTGTTCATCAGTAAGCCGCGATAAAAAGCATTTTCGCCAGCAGTTATACTCAATAGGCCATCATCGAGAATACTGGCGGTTTCGATGTGCGCACTGCCAGCACCGCTGAAATCTCCGACATCCGAATAATAAGCGCCTTTTCGGTAGTTGATTTTTCTAACGCTTTCGGGAATTAAAAAATTGAGATCCGTGTAACCTTGGCCATGCCCATGGGAGCGCATATTCACCGGCATGCCATCGACAAAATTCGCAAAATCGGTGCCGTGATCCAAATTGAAACCGCGCAAGAAGTATTGGTTGGCCTTGCCAGAACCGCTGTGTTGCGTTACCACCATGCCGGGCACCAGTTCGAGGATATCACCGGTGCGCAGGGAAGGACGCAGGGCAATTTCTCCCTGACCCACCACCCCCTCCGATGCCGATACCGCGATACCCACCAAATTGTAAGTGCGCCCTTCTACCGCCACCTGTTCAATTTCTGATGCAAAACACCAGGGACTCAGCAATAGCAGCCCCGCCAATCTTCGTTTTATCATTTATCCAAACCAATTCGATTATTCGAGCCCCTGCAGTTGTTACACTGCCCAGTAGACCAAAACGTTGTTAAAACGCCCTGTATTTATAAGAGCGGCATTGTGTAACAACAGCGAAAAACCGATAAGAGATCTGTGTTTATGAAATCGATACACCTCGGACTTAGGCAATTAATTAACAAGCCGCTGAAACCGAGAGCGCCGATTCTGGGGGAGCGCGAACTTGAAGTCATGAAAATTTTATGGCGAGAAGGGGCTCACAGCGCCCAAGAAGTACTGCGCTTGAGTGAGGAACCCCGACCCAGCTTAAGCACCATGCAAAGCACACTAGAACGGTTACACCGCAAGCAATTACTGTCTCGACAGAAAATCGGTCGCAGCTACCGCTATCGCGCCTGCGTCAGTCGCAGTGCCATTATTGGTCAATTAATAGGGGATATTGCCAAGCAGTTTGGTGAGGGCGACATAGCGCCCATGATATCGGGATTTATATCGTATATGGATCAAGAAAGCGGCAGCGAGGCGGATAAGCCGGCGCTGCCAAAATCGGTGCGCAACGCAATGCAAGCCTTTTCAGAGACCGATAATGATTGATGTCTTGGCAGCTATTGCCCATTATTTATTCGGCTGGGTAGTATTCACCGTGAGCCTTTCATGGCTATGCGCAGCGGCCTACCCTATTTTGCAGCCCTACATTGCCGCAAGCACGGCTAGACAGGGTGCTTTCCATACTCTACTCATTGCCCTGTTCGCACCGCTGCTCGCGTGCATCACCTTAATTATTTTGTCATTTCCAACCCTGGCGCAAGTGCTGGTAGCCCCCCACTGCCACGACGAACTTTGCGCACCACACAGCTTTGATATGGTAGTGGAAACCATCATCAGCACAGCAGCCCTCGCGATGGCCGCGGCGGCAGTCATTATTGTGGCTCTGATGATGGGCTCGCAGTTAATGGTGAATCGGCGGCTCGCGGCTACCTTGGAAAAGTTATCGCAATTGCGCACCCCAGGCTACCTGCGCTTCGATAGCCCAAAACGTATCGCCTGGTGTTTCGGCTTATTTAGACCGAAAGTTTTTATATCCAGCGGGCTGCTCGACGCCACCAACGAGCAACAGCGCGAGGTGATATTGGCTCGCGAACTCGCGCGCGCTTCGCGATACGACAATTTGCGGAAATGGCTATTAGACTGGGCAACCCTAGCTTGGCCAGAACCCAGTCGCCGCATAATACGCGGGGACTTTGCCCTGTTTTGCGATGCGATTTGCGATATAAAAGCTTTCGCAACGCTGCGTCACACTATGGAAATGGTAAACTTCATCGACACCTTGGCACATTTTTATGACCCGCAAACACCCCCCTCAGCCGATCGCTATCAACAGCGCCTAAAACAGCTTGAGCGGGAATGGAGCACGCACCAACAGTGCGAACACCGGATTATTAAGCCGCAATCTGTGTTACTTGGCGCTATCGCGACCTTTACCGGTATCGCGCTTGTTGCGGTATCCGTTTACGTCGGCCACCCGTTGCTAGAAGTGCTCGGCTAGCTTGAATCGCCAGGCAAAGCCTGTAGGCGCAACCAGCCGCGCTGGTATTCATACATAGCTGTTACTGCCGCATTGAGCGGGTGCCCTGATTCACCTCCTCAATTGCTGCGGCTAATTTTTGCAAGCGGTTGGTTTCTCCCATTAAACGCATTGGCCGAATCAACTCAGCCCTCGCTTGATCAAAACGTTGTTCACCAAGTAAGCCGAAAATCCGCGACGACAGTGCCTCCACGACGCGATCAATGCCCGAGCTAGCGGCGGGATCATCGGGAAAACGTTTGAGAACCTCGCTGTAAAAATAGAAGGCAGAATTTGTTTCCGGCTCAAACAAGTCGCCAGAACCCAAACGCTGACCCGCCTTCTTTAACATGTTTTCTCGATTGCGATGAACTTGAGCCTGGCGCTCTATGCTCTTGAGCAAAGTTTGCCCTTCGGTATTTTTGTCATCGATGTCGATAGCCTTTTGCAGCAGAACTCTCGCTGCATCTTCGTTGCGACTTTTTAAACGCTTACTGGCCATCTGCACCAACTTCTCCGAAATATTACGCATGCCGCTTTTAGCGGCTTTGTGGTCCGGATCTATTTCCAAAATCTGTTGGTAGCGGTCTAGCGCGGAATCATCCTTGGGCAGTGTCAAGGCATTATTATTGAGAAGCTCTTCTGCATCAGCGAGTAAAGCGTAAATTTTTTCGTGATTCGCCACCCAGCTTTCCAGTTTTGCATACTCTTGCGTTTCCGTTATCTCGGGGAATAAGTAGCGCAGTTGCAGCAGTCTATCGTTTGCTTGGTCAAGCTCGCCGATACCACTGTGAGCCCGAATCCGCTCGATCTCTTCTATCTTGAGTAACTCGAGCTCACTGCCAGCTTTTCCATCATCGGGTACATTGGCGAGCAGCGCCCTGTACGCATCGACCAATTCGGGCAGCTTTTCGATTTCACCCAGATACACACTCCTGAGCTCTTCGGTACGCGATCGCAATGCCAAAATTGCTGGACTCTCGCCCTCCTCTTGAACCGGCTCCTGCAACGCGGGTTTAACATCGTCGACAATAGATAACGTGGGTTCTACGCTGATGTCGTATTCGCTGGCAGCCGGAGCCAATGAAGGCCTCGGTATGGGGGTATTTTGTACAATTTGTGGCTCGGGACTTACCTTATTGAAGACCACTTCAGTGGTGGGTTGCGGCAAGGGGGCCGGGGTTGCTGGCATCTGCTCCACGCCAGGCAGATCGATGGGCGGCTGGTTTAAGCCCAACTGCTGCTCCACCGCAGAGGCCGTCGACGCAACCGTATGCCCGGCCTGCGTGACTATCGATTGCACCAATTCAGGTTTAAATTCGCGCAATAACAATCCACTGCCAGCCAAGGCCACTCCGCCAACCAAAAGCCATGTCCAGATGCCGCGTTTGCTGTCAAATTGCTCGTCTTCGAAGGGCACAAGCGCGGGCTTCAAAGTCTCCGCATTGGGCTCCGCTTGAACAAAACCGGTTATATCGTTACTGGCCTTTCCGGGGCGGCTATATGGGGATACCCCGCCACCACTTCTTGTACGGCCAACAGGGTCGACACCACCAGATTCGCGAAATTGGCGAACCTTTTGCTCAACATGGCTCATGTTAGTGCGCATCAAGGCGGTAAAAAACTCTTTGGCGGTTTGAAACCGGTCCTCAGGTTTTTTCGCCATTGAGCGATCGATTAAGGGTTGCAACGCGGTGTAGGGCTCGGGTAAACGCGGTACCGGCTCGGTGATATGTTTAATTCCGATGGCCACCGCCGATTCCGCGTTATAGGGCACGGCGCCTGTGATCAGTAGGAAGAGCACCACACCCAAACTATAGATATCTGAACGAGGGTCAACCGCTTGCCCCTTAGCTTGCTCTGGGCTCATGTAATGCGGGGTGCCGATGGCAATCCCGGTCTGCGTCATGGCCGAATCGAGCTCAGCAGCGCGGGCGATGCCAAAATCCATTAGCACTGCGCGCCCATCACCGGTGTGAAACATGATATTTTCAGGTTTTATATCACGATGCACATACCCTTTTGCACCCGCGTAGTCGAGGGCCTTGGCAATATCGCGGACAGCGCGGACCTTTTGAGTCAGGGAAAGCTTGCGGCGCAGACTTTTCAGATCCCCGCCATCGACATATTCCATCGACAAATAATACGTATTCTTGTGAACCCCCACGTCGTAGACGGTTACGATATTGGGATGCACCAATTGACTAACAATTTTTGCTTCGCGAAAAAAGCGCTGGCCAAAACTGGGGTCTTCCGCCAGCGCCCGCGACATCACCTTGAGTGCGACATCGCGCTCAAATATTTCTTGTTCAGCCAAGTAAACGCTGGCCATGCCGCCTTTACCAATGGTCTTACGAATTTTATATCCAGGAATTTCTATGGCCATTAGGCACTTACTCAAGACGTTTTCTAGTAACTGTATTGCTTTTCGGTGATGATCTCTATCAGGTTAATTTTAAGCGGCTATTTAATATTAACTTAGCAGCCTGAACAAAGCAGGTTAAGAGATGATGCACTTTATTCACAAGCAAACACTCAAACATCCGCTACCTTCCTCTTACAGGTAAAACTCATCGGCATAAAGCGGCAACCAAGGGCCCGAGTTAAAGCACAATTGTCAGTTGGGTAAAAGGTAGTATTTGCCGCTACCCTCACATACTCTCGATCATCACATCTAAGGCACGCAAAAAAACCAGCGGCGTATCCATTAATGGTTTTACCTGCTCCCTTGCACAGCCCATTGCACAGCGAAAGACCGTATAATCCGATCTTATTTATTTCAACCAAGCCCCATGCCACAATTGCCGAGATAACTCATTCACACACTAAACGAACACCATTTGCTATAATTGCTTGCCCCTTTAAGAACTCGTTTACAAAGGCGCTGTGGGTGCCTCGCACAATAACGAAACTAGTAACCAAATTAGCAGCCAAATACCAAAAAATAGCCAAGTAAGCTATTTTGTTTGGCTGACAGTTTACACACTCAGCGTTTAGGCTATTGCTGCAAACCCATCCAATTTGTAAATCCCTCACACCGGCCATTTTTCGTTGTGCTAATACCAAAAGT
>JAHQVY010000255.1 GCA_019634095.1 Cellvibrionaceae bacterium | reverse complement strand
GTGAAATCGCGCGGTGTGCCAGTTTCATTTGTATAAACAGCATACGGCGTCGAAGACGCTCCAGATCCACCGACGTTACCATAGTCAGCTGCTAGTCGAACGCTGAACACATCGGAAGGCTCTATCAAAACCTGCGCACGTACGTTTTGTTTATCAACGTCATTGCTTCCATCTGTATAATAGCCGTCACGCGTTTCGGCATTGGCCGCAAGCCGGAACGCGGCTATTTCGCCCAGTGGCAAATTTACAGCGAAGGTGGTATCTAGCGCGGAATAATTTCCAACTGAACCATCAATAAAGCCGGTGAATTCACCAATTTGAGGCTTTGCTGGAACAACACTTACGACACCACCAGTAGAATTTCTACCGTATAAGGTTCCTTGAGGCCCTTTCAAAACCTCTACGCGTTCGAGGTCGAATAACGCTCCGAAAGCACCTGCACCCCGAGCGAGCGCTACGCCATCGTAGTTGAAGGTAACAGCAGCATCTGTCGAAGGCCCGTTCGATGTATTACCAACCCCTCTCAAAATTAGATTTACAGATGACCCGCCTGTGTTATTGATCGTCAAAGCAGGTACTGAGTCAGCCAAGTCGATACCGCTCGAAATGCCTTGTTTAGTGATCTCGGCCCCGTCGACAACATCGATAGCTAAACCCGCGTCTTGAAGCGTTTCTTGCTTAAATTGAGCCGTTACAAGGACCTCTTCCAAAGCAAAACCGGGTGAATCTTCATCTTGTGCGACGACCGAAGTAGAAGCCGCGGTAATTAAACTGATAAGTGAAGCTAGATGGTTCTTGCGCATGTGAAATACCTTATTATTGTTTATTTTATCTCCCGCAACTCTGTTCTAGTTGTTTTTATGGTTGTCGGTATTTATATCGTTGCTATACGTCATTTAATACGACAGTTATGCTGTTACACTACATTTGACGACAGCATACTGTCAATACTCACAAACTAAATTTGTATAATTTTTTACGAACTTTTAGTTATTAAGAGGCTGAAAGTAAGACATTGTATGTACCTTAATCCTAAATTAATCAGTTGGATCGTAGCGAGGGCGTCAAAGGGGCTGAAATTAGAGTGAATTTTTTAACTTTTTCGGCCAATTCGTAGTCACTCTACGGGTGCAGTCGAAAAATTGAAAAAACGCTTTAATTTCAGTTCATTGGACGTCCGCAGTAGATTCAATTGATTTATTTAGGATAATATCGGGGTGGTGATTTTCCCAGTTAATTAATTTATTCAGCCTTTTTATGCTTTTGGGGTCTGATTTTCACCGGGCATCGCGACGAGCATTCGCAATGCCACTAATTAGCTGTTTGCTATTAGGAGGTTTAAGCGCAGCAGCTTCTATCAGCAGCTTTTCTTTGACAAAAAAGATATTCGCTGGCGCCCAAACACGATTAACTTCCGGGAGTACAATATTGTCGATATCGGCCGACCTAAGCCAACTCGTCATGTTCAGTCCATCTTTTCCCATATATACCCAAAGCGTTTGAGATTTAGGTGTTAGGAGTGCGCCAATTTTTGTTCTTGGCAAGGCGCGACACCGCCAAGGGCACTTAGGGGCGAGCTCATGAGGCCTAAATCTCAGACGCCAAGGGTATAAATAGCCATCGGCTTCGTCTTACCCGCCTGCCGTTGAATTAGAGCTGGTGCTACAAACACCACCAGCAAGAAAGCCAACATAAAAGTACTAGCTGATTTATATCAGAACGCCGAAGCTGTGGGACGAACGATAAGCTCGTTCACATCAACATCTGCTGGTTGATCAATGGCATAAAGCACAGCACGCGCAATGGCATCCGGGGTTAGGGCAACCTGACGGAATTGGGTGAGAAGCTCTTTGGTGGTTGGATCGGAAATATCGTGGCCGAGTTCGGTTTCGACTACGCCCGGCGAAATCGTGGTAACACGCACGTTTTTGTTTTCCTGGCGCAGGCCATCGGAAATCGCCCAGACCGCATATTTGGTGGCGCAGTAAACCGCGCCACTGGGCACCACTGCATGAGCGCCGATAGACGCGGTATTGATAACGTGACCGCCGCCCTGTTTTTCAAACAGCGGCAGGACGGCGGCAATGCCGTTCAGAACACCGCGAATATTAACGTTGATCATGTTGTCCCATTCGTCGGTTTTGAGCTCCGACATTGGGGCAAGTGGCATCACGCCAGCATTGTTAAAAATCGCATCCACGCGGCCGAACAGGTTCTGTGCGTTATAAACCAGCGCTTTCACGCTATCAGCGCTGGTGACGTCAACCGGATGGGGCATTGCACTGCCTCCGGCAGCTTCAATTTCCCTTGCAATCTGATCCAGGCGTTCTGTGCGGCGTGCGCCAAGCACCACCTTGGCTCCCCGTGATGCGAGAAGGCCCGCGGTGGCCTCGCCGATGCCGCTGCTTGCACCAGTGATGATAACGGTCTTGTTTTCGACATTGTTGATGGGGTTCGACATGAGATACTCCTCTGTATTGGTGTTGTGGCGCTTACTATGTCGACAAATCCCCGGTTGATGAATACACATAACTCGAATTGGATTGCCTAATCCTCCAAATCCGGCATTGCGTGCTTTCCCCTTTTGGTGGAGGCGGTATAGTTTATTTACGGGAAACAGCGGGTGTAGCAATAAAATGAATAGCTATCAAAAGCTTAGCAAGCTAATTGACAAATACTGCGAGGCAGACGGCGCGCGGCGGACGGCTATTGAACCGTTATGGATGTCCCGCTCTACAGGCCTTAACCTCAAGGTACCAACGATGATCTACAAGCCCTGCCTGTGTCTGATTGTCTCTGGCGCGAAGGACGTTACGCTCGGTCAGGAAGTCTATCGCTATCAGCCCGGCCAAGTGTTGGCTGCATCGGTGGATTTGCCCCTTGTGGGGCATGTGACGATGGCAAGTGAGGATGCGCCTTATCGCAGCCTGTCTCTTGACCTGGATGGGAAGATTATCGGCGAGCTTGTGGCCAACATGGATATAAAAATTGGCGCTGATGGCGAAAGTCTGCGCGGCCTGTTTGTCGAACAAACAACAGAACACCTGACCAACGCGGTGTTGCGGGTGGGAGAGCTGCTTGATCAGCCAGATGATATCCCGGTGATGCTACCGCTTTTGATGCGTGAAGTGCATTACCGCTTGCTGTGCACCGGCAAAGGACCGGTGATCGCGGCTCTCGCCATTGGCGGCAGCAACATGCAGCGGATCTCGGCCGCGCTGCAAGTGATCAAGCACAATTTCAACAAGCCTTTAAAAGTGGAAGAACTGGCAAGCCATGCCAAAATGAGCCCATCGTCCTTCCACCATCACTTTAAGCAGATTACCGCCATGACCCCCTTGCAATACCAAAAGCACCTACGCCTAACGGAGGCCCGCCAGATCATGCTGGCCGAAATGAAAGACGCCGCCTCTACGGCCTATGAGGTGGGTTATGAAAGCACATCGCAATTCAGCCGCGAATACACCCGTATGTTTGGCGCGCCACCAATGCGCGATGTGGCGGCACTTTTGGAAATCACTGCACCTGCGGTAGGTAAAGATATTTGATTACCGGGCGGTATTGGTGTAGCTGTGTCACCGGGGTCTGATCTTTTATCATCCTCACTATTCGACTTAATTATTCCAAGTTCATCAGTTGGATTGTAGCGAGGGCGTCGATAGGGCTGAAATTAGAGTGATTTGTTTAACTTTTTCAGAAAATTCGTAGTGACTGCGCGGGTTATCTACAGGGATGTAGTGTATTCCGTAAGTTTGCCGGGAGCAAACTCGGTTATCTACAGGGAGGTAGAGTATTTCGCAAGTTTGCCGGGAGCAAACTCGGTTAACTACAGGGAGGTAGTGTATTCCGTAAGTTTGCCAGGAGCAAACTCGGCGCAGCCGAAAAATTGAAAAACACTTTAATTGCCGTTTATTGGGAGTCCACAGTAGATTCAAAAAATTAATTTAGGATAAAAGGAAAATGTAACGCTAAGCCAACTTTTAACAATTACGTTGCTGCTTTTTCCGTGCCCAGTTAGCATTCATCAACACTGCCAGGCACGCTTTTTTCAACCAAGTTCAGGATAAAAATAGTGGACATAAAGTTTTGCTCAAAATGCGGTGCAACCACGAACTGGCGCCTGCCTACAGGAGATAGTCGGCATCGCTTCGTTTGTGATACATGTAATTTTATTCATTACCAAAACCCAAACATCGTCGCCGGTTGCATAGTTTACCAAGAAGATTCTGTGTTACTTTGCAAAAGAGCTATAGAACCTCGACTTGGGTTTTGGACTCTACCCGCAGGGTTTATGGAAAACGGGGAAACAACCCGACAAGCCGCCGAAAGAGAAACTTTTGAAGAAACCGGTGCAAAAATTACCAGCGATCAACTTTTCGCAATAACAAACACCCCCCAGGTAAATCATGTCAACATCTTTTATCTTGCGAAACTAAAAAACAACAACTTTCACCCAACGGATGAAAGCTCTGAGGTAAAGCTATTCAAAAAAAACGACATCCCTTTCGAAGAAATCGCCTTTCATACGGTTAAGGCTGTACTGGAAAATTTCTTTCGTGATTTGAAAGCAGAAAAATTCGGAATGCATCAAATAGATTTTTAAGTTTAAACAATGAATAAAACGGATATCCATAAATCTACATTAATCATTTGAATCTACTGCGGGCGCCCAATGAACGTAAATTCGACGCTTTTTTCCTGCCTAAGTGTTTGTGTTTTATGTTCACCAATACACGGGGTCATTAAATGCCTTAACGCACACCGGGCGTTCATTTATAGTTGGCATTGGCTTTCCGTTTAAAGATAAGCCGAGCCAGCCAAAAGGCATTGAAAGCTTTTGCGGCGCCGGAATAACATCTTCGCTAAGCTCGCGAAAGCCTACCTTAGAATAAAACGATGGATCGCCGTATGTGACAGCAATATCAACAGAACGCTTTTTTAGTTGATTAAGCCCAAAATTAATAATTTCCTGCCCAATACCTTTTCCCTGATGTCCAGTGCTTACGGCGACAGGCGCGAGCATAAAAACTTGAATAGGCTTTTTAAACCACAGCCGAGTAAAGAAAATAGAGCCAATAAGCCTTTCATTGTCATATGCGCCCACACAGATTATTTCACTATTATCCTAAATTAATCAGTTGGATCTACTGCGGACGCCCAATGAACTGAAATTAAAGCGTTTTTTCAATTTTGCGGCTGCACCCGTAGAGTGACTACGAATTTGCCGCAAAAGTTAAAAAATTCACTCTAATTTCAGCCC
>JAHQVY010000254.1 GCA_019634095.1 Cellvibrionaceae bacterium | reverse complement strand
CAACCAGCTTGGCTCTCGTTTTTCGGCTGACGTCGCCTTGCTGCCAAAGCGCGGTTTCTTGCTCAATGAGTGCCTGTGTGTCTGGGGTATCGGGCCCTAAATACCGTTGTAACGGGGTATAGCCAACTTTCGATGTGACATAGATATAGGTTTTACCGCGTACAGTTTTTTTCGTAAATGAAACGCCTGTGCCATCAAATGCAGGCGTAAGGCAGGCAGCGTGTAGGTCTGAGTAGGCGTTTAATACCGCTTGGTCATGGGGTTCTGCCATGGGTGTTATACTCCAAAATACTAAAATTGGAGTATAGCGGGGAGGAGGGGGTTATGGGAATTAGAGAGTAGCTAGACCACGTAGTAATGTGAGAGTATAAAGCAGGTTCTGCTGCCGAATTTAGGTTTAGCCCACCGCTTGGTTTATTGGTTATGTGCAAAGACCCCTTCTAAATTCTCTGCGTCTAAAAGCCTCTCGTGCCAAATATCTAGTTCTGTGTGGCTAGCCCGCTGGAGCTTATCATTCGCCCAACTTGGTAAGTCGCCGCCAAAGCGCTTCCTCAAAAGGCGCATTAGCGTCGCTATGCTGCGCTGTCGGCTTTGTTCAATTCCCTGCTCGATGCCTTGTTCAATTCCCTGCTCGAGGCCTTGCTCAATCCCCTTTTCGAGGCCTTGCTCAACACCAGCTTTAAAGCCTTCTTCGCGCCAGTCTTTGGTCCACTCTTTTACTCGTTCAGCTAACATGGTTTGAATCTCCGTTAGATCACTAACTTCATCAATTTTTTCGCCCGGTAGTCGTCGCGGGAGCAGGTGACGGTTAAGCCACTCTCTGAATGCGCCGCGAAGTCCCCGCTGTTGTGGTAGCGGCAGCCACACAATCAAGTTGGCGATAACCCGTAATAAATCGTCGCGGTTTTCCGCAATTTCTGCCCTAATCAAAGCCGCAGTGAGGTTGTCGAGTTTTTCTAGTTCGCTCAGGGAGTAACGCCCTTCATCTATTAGTAGGTAGCGCAGCTGTGGTTGCCAAGTTTGCAGCCCAGGCGGTAATGGTTGCAGTAGTTCCGAGAGCTCAGTAGCGGCTTTCCAGGGCCTTTCACCATTATACAAAACCAGAGAGAAAACAGGTGGAAGTTTGCCCTTTTCTGGCAGCTGCTGAGTTTTTATAAGATCTTGGTATAAAAGCCCTACATAGGTAAGCATTCTCACCGCCATAAAGGGGTCCACCGCAGATTGAAATTCAAGCAGTAGGTAAATATAGAGCCACTGCCCGTGGAGCTTCACGCGCCAAACAACGTCGTCGGAGCGCTCGCGCAGGTCGTCGGTAATATAGCTGCCATTGAGCTTTTCCAGGGTGCTGTAGTCTAGGTCTGTCACCCATTCGGCATCGACAAAGCCCTTGAGTAAATCTTCGACCATTTTGGCATGGGAAAAGAGGTTTTTGTAATTGTGGTCGTGATCTGACATGGGGGATTTCTGCATATTAAGCTTCGCTAGCCGTGTTTTACGCATTAATTGAGGTGTGGCGCGAGCGCTTGTACGATATTAGTTGGTTTATGCTTGGCGTTAACGAAACCATAGCGCGAATGGCTAACCAGGAAGAAGACTGCAAATGCGTATTCCGGCCCATCATGAACACCCATTCCGCTAGATGCTGAACACCAATCCCCCTTCAGCCGTAGGGATTTTAATGGTTTGTCTACCGCCTTTTATGGTAACTGAATAGATATGTCCGCCGATTAACACATAAGCCATTTTCTCTTTTTCAAAGATGGCTGCTACTTCAAGTGGGTTCACCGCGTCTTTGACTTGCCGGCTTGACAGCTCAAAGGATTTTTCCAGGTTATCTATATGTTCTTTCAAAGTGATATGTAGTTTATATTGTCTATACCGACTTGCCTAAGCTGAGTAAGTGATTCTTTTGCTTGTGCAATTGCGGTTTGTAGGATTTGTCTGGCCGCTTCTTTTGCATCGGCCAAAGTTTTATATGCACCAGCGGTATTAGCGGGCACTTCGCGAATTATCGGGGCAGTCGAGTCGATGGCTATCACCAGATACCCTATTTCCCCCTCTGCGTAAGGGTCGGGGATAGTCGCTACAGGATCAGAAATAGAGAGCAGCCTATCAAGCGTTTCCTGCCTGACACAGGGGGCTTTTGCCGCCACGCCAAACCGTATACGCAACGATCGGATCCTTTGCCTTAGAATACGGTCTTCAATGTCATCGTGTCGATCCATGTTCTTTAATTCACCGCATCATGAAAAATGATCCCCACAGCGTGCCTGTCACCACTAATAACTTGACTAACCCCATGTCGCATATTGGCGCGATAATACCCACGCGAACCTTTTACCGGCCTAAAATTTGTCGTAAAAATAATCATATCGCCACGTTTCGGCCTAAGTACTATAGCTTTAGACTGCGCTCTGGGCACCTGCTCAGTTAGCACAAACTCTCCTCCAATGTAGTCCTCATCAGGTTCGTTTAAAAAACAAGCGGCCTGTATTGGGAAGTAAACCTCACCGTACAAATCTTGGTGCAATGTGTTATATCCACCCTGTCCATATTTCAAAATCAAGGGCGTTGGTTTAGTTTGTCCAGCAGCATAGCATTGGGCTTGTAGCTCACTATAGGTATCTGGGAAACGTGTATGTATGTTCAAAAGGTTCATCCATAAATTGGCTATTGGTACCAGCTTCGGGTACAAGTCCTTGCGCATATCGTTGACCAAAGACGGCAAAGGGTAATCCCAATATTTGTACACCCCTAGGCCAAAGCGATAACGTTCCATGACAACCGTTTTTCGGTACCCATCTTTGTTATCATACATATTGAGTAATCTGCCACATTGTTCTTGAGTAAGAAATTTAGCTACAACTGCATAACCTGTACGGTTCATCTCATCGCTGATATTTTGCCAATTTAAAGCGTTTATGTTTTTTGTAATTTCAAGCATTTTTATATCCTTTCTTTGCAGCTTCCCAGCCAATAATGGCGGATTTTTTTTGAACACCTCACATAGCCACCAATCTGACCACTCTTTTGAATAACCCCATGGCAGGGTATTAAAAATGCTATAGCGTTACTTCCAATAGCCGTGGCAACAGCGCGAGAAGCCGTGGGTTTATTAAGATGCTCTGGGATATCACCATAAGTGAATAATTGCCCTTGCGGTATTTTAAGTAGCGTTTACCAAACTTTAAGCTGGAACAGCATGCCAGCCAGATGCAACTTTATGTGATTACGATGTCTCCAATCCTCTTGGAAAATAAACAATGCATCTTACTGAAATTTATCGGTAATTGGATGGAGTGATGCGTATGAAAAACACCCCCGCAAATCACTAAGTGCTTTCGTTTCATTTTCCAAGGTTATATGCCCGCAGCGTTTGATATTTAGGTGCTAGCAGTACGTCTATTTTTGTTTTTGGCAAGGTGGAGCAACACCGCCAAGGGCGCTTAGCGGCGTGCTCATGGGGCCTAAATTTTAATTGTTACGGGTATATATTGCATGAATTTTTTCGGGCTCAGGCCAGCCCACTCAGTCAACATATGCTGAAAGTGAAACGGGCTTAGGTGAACTGCATCTGCAATTTCATCCCATGATGGTTGTGCTTTAAAGTTCTGGAGAATGAAATGTATGGCTCTTTCTATACGCTCTTAATCAATTTTTTTGATCTATCATTTTTCTTCCATATTATAAGTGCTATGTTTTACATGTAGAGACGCCGCCGTCTACCAACATAGCCGATCCGCTTGTAAAACTCGATAAATCTGACGCTAGAACTTTTTTTTAATAATCCAAAGAATATTTCCTGTTAGATTTCACTATTGCGCCAGTCTATAATTTGCTTTGGGCAGCCGCGACCCGTTTCTTGCTTTTTTAAATACAATATTCAAATCCAGAAAATAGCAGCGAACCCATAATATGCCGGTAGCGATTGAAATTTAGGCCGCATGAGCACGCCCTCAAGCGCCCTTGGTGGTGTTGCTCCGCCTTAAATAGACCGGCTATTCCGCGTTGCCCTAATACCCCGCATCCCTGTGAGTACCGCCTTGCCAAGAACCTTAATTGACGCGCTCCTAACGCCTAAATCTCAAAGGCTACGGGTATATGTGAATGAAAAAAAGATATTTTTTAAGAATGAGTGAAGTTAGCAAGAAAGGTTTCGGGAAAATGCCTGTCCCGTATTGTACTGCCATATTGTACCTTGTGTAGGGCGTGGGTGGTCGTTATGTATTGGCGCTTAGCTTAAAGCGCCTCAAACGGATCTATAAAAGCCCAGTCTGTATTTAATACCGCTTGCCAGCAATTGGCTTGTGAGTGAGCGGATAGTAGTCCACCTACCGCGCCGGGGTTGGCTAGATCCACTACGGTGCCCACGTGGTCGCCAAGGGGGTTTTTACTCACTATATCCCCATGCAACCTGAAGTTCATTCCCGAGGTATCAGTAATCGCTTGGCCGTTTTTACCATGCGCCGTGCGTTGTAGCTTTGGTTTGGAATCATGGTTAAGGCGATCTTTAGATCAGCGGCCATATCCTGAATTGCTTTGTTCTTATTGCCGAGGCTTGTGCCACAGCAGCCGACAACAACATCGGTATCGTTTTGCCAAATTCCTCCCTGGTAGCCATTGCCAAATAGTTTGCGCCTTCAAAAGTCTGTACCTGCCAATTGTCCACCATGTGCCCCGGTGGGTTTGAGTAGTATTGGTTTTTACTCGAGTTATACGCCGCGGATGATATTTTTGCGTAGTCCAGGCAAATAGTCATATTTATAAAACTAATTTATTTAATGTAAATTTTGTTTCTGAATAGTTGTATGCCGCTCTAGTGGGATTAAAATAGCCAAATACGCCGCGGGTGTTTATTAAAGGCTTGCAATCTGCGGTAATCCATCTATGCATACGCAAAGGATGGGGGCCTTTCGACTTCGCAGCAACCCTACAAATGTAGGTGAACTGCAATAAATATCACTCCGCACCTCTGTTTATATTCAAGGTTTATAACTCCAGCTGCTCTATCATCTCAACCTAAATTAATAATTTGCTATAACCCTGCCAAATAGTTTTTACCCCGGGTTCAACATCGTCTTTCCGTCCCAAAAACGCTTTCATACTGGCTAACATTCGTGTCATTTCTTTTATTATTGGCAATTTTTGGCCGAGGCATACTCAAATGGCACTTAATGTAGCTGCAGCTCCAGGATGGGCGGCCCCGGGTAACGTCCAGGCCGCTCTAGCGGTCCCCTGGGGCCTTTCCGACACTGAAAATACTCCCGGCTAACTCTCTAATAACGGTGGGTAGTATAAATGGGCAAAATGCCGGGGCTACCTCAGCTTTTGCAAGCCTCGTATCTAAGGGGCTTCTAGCTTAATTAAGTGCCATTGATCTATACTCACAATGTTGGATTTAGACCTTATTAGCGCGCCCCTTGTGGTCTATGGCGGCGTTGCTGTGCCTCAAATAGGCAGGGAGTTTTGCGTTATCGCTCTTTGCCAAGGTCAAAAATTGACGCGCCGCTAAGCTCTAGCTTAAGAAGTCGACATTTTTCATTAATTGAGTAATCAGCATGCAAACATTTAAATGTGACTACTGTGCACAACTGCTTTTTTTTGAAAACAATCTTTGCATCCGCTGTGGACATTTATTGGGGTTCTCAATTGAAGAGGGTGATATTCTAAGCCTTAAACCATCCAATGATTCCTCCGATAGATATGTCGATGTGAGTGACCCAGACGGTGCTCAATACCGTTTGTGCCAAAATTCAATAAAATTGAAT
>JAHQVY010000253.1 GCA_019634095.1 Cellvibrionaceae bacterium | reverse complement strand
CAACTGCAAACGTCTTTCACTAATGATTCATGAATTTATCGAAAGCTACAGCGATGACACTTGGAAAATTGCGACACGAACCAACTATCGAATTTTAGGGGGTAAAATTCGCAAGCACAAAGCCTATTTACTGTTTCGCCCAGAAGATATTAAACGCTTCTTTCTGAGCGCTAAACTGTACTCACTTTTCGATATTAATACGGCAAGGCAGCTTTCAAGGACAGATGATAAACTGGTTGTTTCCAGTTTAATTGCCATGCTCGACATCACAAAAATGCACAACCGCGGCTTCGCTCGAGAAATGCTCGATCGAACCGTAGCGGGAATTGATATCCACGCCGAATCAAATCTTCACAATATTACCGATGAGTTAATTAACTCTACTTTTTTCTCGATAATTCGCAGAACCTTAGACAACATTTACCCGTATCGCTTTTATCATTCATCGGAAATAGAATTCTTCTACCTTTGCAAATCGATGGGAGCCAGAGCATCGAGCTTCGAGTACTCTCTCGATGCCGCAGACCCAGTAAAAAACTACTACCTAGATGAAGTAAAACAGCAAACCTCCGAAAGCCCTGATAATAGCGCTGTATCCTCCGCAAAACTCAAGGTTATTTTGGGCGATATACACTTCGCCGAACGCATTTACGATAAAGCATTCTCCAGTTACTGCGACGCAATTTACCTACTAAAACGCATACTAAGCGACACGGAAGAATTCGGTGAATTAAATAGAGAGGGCATTTTAGTTTACAGCCACTACCTACTTATTGAAGTATTGTTAAAAAAAGGCCTAATGGAGGAAGTTAGAGAAAACAATAGCGCCTCTTTACGGACCTTTAAAGAAGCTCAAGCTACAATTCAATTCGCACCTAGGGAAACCGAAAAACAACGGGGGTTTTCTTGGAAAACTTATACCGTAGAGAGAAAAACCAACGGCCAAAATACGCTTGAACTCGACAGCTACGAAAAATGGCTCACCAAGAGTATTTACAAACAAAACGATTCCACCAACCTCAACATGCTGGTACACAGCATGCTGGCTTCCGACTTTCTCAGCCTCAAATCTGGCAAAAACCCAAGCAGCCCACTATCTAAAGAGATACCGCTATTTAATAGCGAGGAAACAGCACCAACCCTGTACACAAAGATTATGCTGTTCCATTTCTTTTCAATGAATTTAAAACCGATTTTAGATTCAGCCAAAGGTGTTTACCTTAATACACAAACGTTCTTTTCTTTGCCCAACGAAAACTCGGATGAAAGCCCACGAGTTACTAACCGTATGGAAGCGCACCCTTTTCTGGCAAGCTTTGTCTACGGGCAAGCCGCTTTTTGCTATTTGGCAGACTGTATCAAACAAGCTCAGCATACGCTGGATTCAGAGACCTTTGAAGCAAGTATTATTGCCCCCTGGTTAAATTTGATTGCCGAGCTACACAGCTTTGAATTCCAAGACAGGCCATTGCATAAAAACTTTTCAGAACAATTCGAAAACAAAGACATTGTCGGCATACCTACACCGGCCGATGTTATCAACGCTTTTGAAATCACCTACTTTTCGGCACTGGGCATGGAAACCAAAGGCAATTATGCCATGGCTGGCGAAATGTATTGTGCCATCGTTTTAAACTGGGTATCACTTCTAGAATTTATCCCTTGGCAAAAAATCCTCAAGCTCGATATAGACCCCGCAGCAGCGGACACCATGGTGAACGTATTTAAAAAACGCCCCTTCTGGCTGCAAACAGTCATCGACCGTGCCGGCAATAGTATAAGGAAGAGCGAACAGGGAACATTTAATGGTGAGCGCTCCAGCCTATACTCTAAACCTGACAAGTATACATTTAAACATGAAGTGAATAATATTTTGCAGCACCTCAGCTCAGATGGTAACAATCAAAAATATGAACTCGCCTCTCTAGTAACTTGGTTTCGCTCCAACACCAGCAGCTACCTACTGATATTCGGCTTATGGGAGCAATTCTGTCGCGCCGCTATAGGCTTTTGGCTTCAGACAAACAGCGCTGAAGAGACAACATTTGAGTTCCACATTGATCAGCTAGCGCCACCGGTAGGTTCGCTGCCCAGAGCTTCCGCTATCTACCTCTGGCTTCGTGGGCGCCAGCAAATGCTTAAGCTAATAAGCCGGTACTGCGAAAAAGGCAGCCAAGGTAAAACTGTCTACAAAAAGTCGCTCTCAATAGGCGACAGTGATTTAACCGAAGAAATAGAACAGCTTTGCGGTGAGCTTATCGAAATAATCAGCGTGTTCTCTCAAGCAATAGACGAGGCAAAGCTTTCTGCAAAAAGCGATGACCCGGATACCTTCCCACCAAAATCTATTATTTATCTAGATATCTTCGAGGTATTGCAGAGTTTATACAACCCACTCAAAACAACATTTAAACAGTATATTCACAAAAGAATCGATGATGAAGATAAATACACCGGCCTACTAAAATCGCTATTTGATGAAAGCCAAGTACATTCACTGCTGGATAGATGCCACAGAGACATGAAAGAGCTCACTAATATTTATTCAAACTCTTACCGCAGAAAAATGCGTCATAAATTTTATTTATACGACGACTTTGAAGATCCGTTTTTTATTGCCGAGTGGTCCTTTCTGATGATGATTTCTGCAGGATCGATACAAATAAAAACAGAGTAACCTACAAAGCGTTATGGTAATTCGGTACAGACAATACGAAAAGATTTGCGCTAAGGTGGCAGATTGCCAGGGCCAGCGATTAATTTTGGTTTAACAACCAAACAATGCCATGGATAAAGCCATACCCCGACACAAGAAAACCCGCTATGAATATCTCCCTAAGCTTGTCACCCGTATGGCTGAGCGCCACAGTTTGAAAGTGGGAGTATCCTTTCTTTCCCACGCAGCCGGGTAGCAAGCCTAGAGCTTAAGCAAACATAAAGCTTAGCGATAACTCAAGGCTCTGGCTGCAGCAGAGTATCCACATAAAAGATAGCCGCCTCCGGGTTGGTATTGTACACCTGCCCGTCGTCTAAGGTGACTTTAAACATATACCAGTATTGTTTACCGTTTTCTGCTTCGGCAGTTTCCAGGGTGTCGATAAACTCTCCGGTTTCCGGCACCGAGCGGTTAATCCGGCTGCGACCACCGAGCTGGTTTATATCGTTGCGGTAGAGCTCTATACCGGCAATCGCTTCGGGGAAGTCCTGCAAATCCCAGCTCAATTTAATGCCCACCACTTGGTTTTCTTCGGCATCGCTCGTATTCACCAAAGTAGCTTGCAAGTTGGTTTTCGGCGGCACCGTGGAGGAGTAGATAATCTGCCCCTCTGGGTCCGAGTCATAACGCTGCCTAATGGGTGCGTCACCATCGAATTCGCCGGTATTCATAAATATTTTAAACATATACCAGTAATTCTGACCTTCATCGTTCGCGGTAAAATCAATAAATTCTCCAGCTGGGCCCACTGAAGGATTGATACGACTACGGCCATCGATTTTATTTTCGGTATTGCGATACAGCTCTATGGAATGAAAGGAATCGTAGGGGAAGTTTTCAAAATCCCAAGTTATTTTAATAGCGGCCACCTCTTCGCCCTCGGGGTTTTGCGCGGCCACAATTTGGGTTTCGAGATTGGTTAATGAGCCTAAAGCAAAAGGCAGAGTCGCATTGGATTCGTGAACCGTGCCATCGGCCTCCCTCACCACAACCCAATAATAGTTGTCTGTCACAGGGCTTGGACGGGCATCGAAGAAGCGGGTAGCGCCAGCTTGCAACACCGCAATAGATTCACGGTCAGAACCGTTTAAGTTGGCGCCACGGAAAATTTCCACTTCCTCGGCCTCAATTGCCACACTGCTCCAAGAAACTTCCGCATAAAAAGGCTTTTTACTCACGCTAACGGCAAAGGCCACCAGAATGGGTTCAATACCATCGTCGAGCTGCCCCCGGGATGGCGTCAGTGCGATCTGTGTTGTCGCTGTGCTACCGGTAAACTCCGCCCAATAATAGTAAGTGGTGTCTTCCTGTACCGCATCGTCTCTCCAGATACGCTCGCCGTTCGCCAAGGTCGCCACCACCGAAGGTGCGGCATCATTGAGGTCGGTTGAGCGTTTTATAATGATACTGTCAACGTCGAATTGATTTATAAAAACCTCCAGCTCGATATAGTCACTGTTGCTGCGAGCAACTAATTTGGCCCACTCGCTACCCTCTGTGGTTTCAATATCCGACTGCCACACCGGCACGGTATCGGGCCCAATATAAAAACTGGGGTGAGGTGGCTGGTTGTAGGCATTGTTCTGCCAGGCAATGGCAAGGCGGTACTGACTGTCGTGCATCAAACTTAAAAAACGAAAATCGGTATCGTGGGGGCTGGAAAAAACCATTAACTCGCTCTGGTCGGCCTTCGGCCAGATAATTTCTTCGCGCCAATCGCCAAATAAGTCGGCCGATAAACTTGGCGTAGCTTTGGTGCCGTTATTGGCGACTGCCTGGTAATTTTCCGAGGCATCCAAAATAACGAAACTTTCGTTATCCACATAGTTCCACTTGCTAACCCGAGTAGAGTCCAGCATTTCGCGCAGCAAATCGCCATCCCACCACACGGCAAAATTAATGGCACTGGGCGCCGCGTTAACGCCGCCAGCCGCAGTCTCGGAACCGCCAACTAACTGGCTGCCATCCGCCGCAACCATACCTTGACGCGTCGCCCAGCTTTCGTTGCCGGGGTAGCGCGGATCAATATCGATCGACACCCCGCGGCCGATATCGTCACCATTGCCGGGACGAGACCAAATAATTTCCCCCGTAGCCGCATCGCGAAGGTTAACCCCGTGATCGCTAATAACCCGGTCTTGCGCATCCGTTGTTTGATAAGCTAAAGGGGATTCATGCACCGCGTAAACCTCCAAACCGGGCCTATTGGGGTCCAAGTCGCCCACGTGCAGCGCATCACCGTGACCCAAGCCCGTGCTGTACAGCAAACTGCCATCGTTGTCGATGGTGGCGGCACCGTAAATAATTTCATCGTTACCGTCACCGTCCACATCGGCAATACTCAATTGATGGTTGCCCTGGGCGGCAGCGGCGGCGTCGTTGCCACCGTTTTCGGTATCGAAAACCCAGCGCTCCTGAAAAGCGCCATCCACCCAGTTATAGGCACTAATAACAACGCGCGTATAAATGCCCCTCGCCATTAATAGGCTGGGTACCTCGCCGTCGAGATACGCCACCGCCGCGAGAAAACGGTCGACGCGATTGCCACTATCATCTCCCCAGTAATATTCTCCCCGCGGCGGGTTGTAACTAACGGTATCGAGCGCCTCACCGGATAAACCGTCGAACATCGTCAGAAACTCCGGCCCTTGAAGAATTTTACCGTTGGTACCGCGATAGTCCGCTGCGGCATCGCCGATGACATTACCCTGCCCATCAACCGCACCGTCGGCGGTTTTCACTGCGAGTTCAGCGCGACCATCGCCGTCAAAGTCAAACGCCATAAACGGGTCATAATGGGCCCCAGCGCGAATATTTATGCCCAAATTAATGCGCCACAGTTGCTTGCCTTGCAAGGTATAGGCATCGAAATAGGTTTTGCCGGTATAGCCGTCTTGCGCGTTATCCTTGGCGTTGCTTGGCACCCACTTTAAGATGATTTCGTATTGACCATCCCCGTCAAGATCCGCCGTACTGGCGTCATTGGCAAGGTAGGTGTAAACCTCGCCGGCGGGAGTAACGCCATTTTGCGGGGGGCTTAGCGGAATACCCAAATAGGGCTTCGCCCAGGGCGCAGCGGTTTTTGAGCGGCTCACCTCATTGCCATCCACTATGGCAACCACCTGATATTGATCCTCAGCGCTGCCTTCGCGATCCACATAGAAGGTTTTTGTAGCCAGCGGGCTGGCTGTCACTTTCGTAGCGTTTCGATAAACATCAAAAACAATTTGCGGGTCATCAGTGCCCAGCAAGCGCCAACTGACCACATTGCCCACGCTGGTTGGCATGGCAATAATTCCGCGATCCAAAAATTCCGCCTGACGCGGCGTTTGCGATTTGCTAATGGGTTCGGGAACTGGGGACAGTGTGGGCTCGATATCCGAACTTGGCACAGGGATTTCGCTTGGTTGCGCATCAAATTGCGCGCCCCCGTCGTAGCCGCCGCCGCAGCCGGCAAAAACGGTGAGCAACGTAAAAGCAAGCGCAGAGCTATTAATTAATTTATGCAAACAAAACCCAAGGGGCTGTCTAGTCATCTAAATGTCTCCAGATAACTTGGCGCAACGAGTTAATAACAAGAGGTCTTTAACACCTTGTTAAGAGAGAAATGGCGAATCTGCACAAAGTACTTGTCGTTTATTACGCCGAATTATTATTAGTTAAAGTTTTTATTGGAACTGTTTTAGTTTGAATGTCAGTGTTGGCACCAGCCTTAAAAGGTCATTTTCAATCAAAATCAATCATACCAATACCGCGCGAGACGATTCAAGAACAAAAATCACTTTAATTTTTCTGAAGCAAAGCGTAGCGACAGGGAATTCGGAAAACACATCCATGCGTCAAATAGAAATCACGAAAAATATAAGTGATTTACCGGGAAAAACACCATTAAATTCGCAGAAAAGTTGGCTTTTTACGTTTTTCGATTGAAAGTCGCCACTAAAAACAGTGCTTTCATTTTTTTTCATTTTTACCCAAAAATAATAAAATAAACCAAATACTCTGCGATAAACTGTTACTTTCTGCGACATCATGGAAAAAAAATCCGATAAATACTAGACAGCTGATTGTTATTGACTGAATATGACTAAATATGCATTGGCCACCTTTCGGTCGGGCCTAATATTTATATGGTTTAGCTATACCCGTAGCGTTTGAAATTTAGGTGTTAGCAGTGCGTCAATTAAGGTTTTTAGCAAGGCGGTACTCACAGGGATGTGAGGTATTAGGGCAATGCAGGAGCAATTGCCGAGACAACGCACAATAGCCATTCTATTCACAATAGCTAGCTATTTAAGGCGGAGCAACACCGCCAAGGGCACTTCGGGGCGTGCTAAT
>JAHQVY010000252.1 GCA_019634095.1 Cellvibrionaceae bacterium | reverse complement strand
ACTAACAATTAACCTAAATTAATCAGTTGAATCTACTGCGGACGCCCAATGAACTGAAATTAAAGCGTTTTTTCAACTTTGTGGCTGCACCCATAGAGTGACTATGAATTTGCCACAAAAGTTAAAAAATTCACTCTAATTTCAGCCCCTTGAACGCCCTCGCTACGATCCAACTGATTAATTTAGGATTAAGAATGTCTGTAACCCCCGGTTTATGCCGTTCCCTTTAAACGTTCCGCCAAAAGACCCCTCTACCAGCTGGGCAATCTGTTTTCCAAGAATTTGTTCTAATGTGGTTCATTTGTGCACTTATGCGGTGCTTTTATTCGCCGTTTTTGTTTGCTTCGGTAACATTTTTGCACGCAATTATATCTGGGTGTTTTTTGCTGGTGCGTATTGAGGTGGCAAATTGGGTTTCTGCCGTTTTTGTTATTGGTTGCACGGTGTTTCAGCGTTCTTATCTTATTGATTTACATAGTGTCTGTTGGATTTTTTCCGGTGAATTTCGATATGGAAAGGGTTTTGCATCTATCGCTTATAACGATTGTCCGTTATTGCTGGTATAAAAACCTTGGAGTAAGCGCATAAAATGAACAAGCAGAAGATCGTAGTAATCGGGAACGGAATGGTGGGGCACAAGTTTATCGAGAACATGTTGGCGCAGGAAAAGTCTGAGGCCTTCGAGCTGACTACTTTTTCGGAAGAGCCTCGTTTAGCTTACGACCGGGTGCAGCTGAGCAGCTATTTTTCTGGGGCGAGTGCAGAAGATCTTATGCTCACTTCGGCCGCTTATTACCGTGACCGGGATGTTAACTATGTGCTGAATGACAAAGTAGCGGCGATAGACACCGCTAACAATAAAGTGCTTACCGAGAGCGGTTTGGAGCAGCCCTACGATAAACTGATTTTGGCCACCGGCTCTTTTCCTTTTGTGCCACCCATTCCTGGTCATGAGCAGGCCCACTGTTTGGTGTATCGCACCATTGAGGACCTGGAGGCGATTACCGAATCGGCCAAGCAGAGCCAGGTAGGGGTCGTGGTTGGTGGTGGGTTGCTGGGTTTGGAGGCGGCCAACGCCTTAAAAAACCTGGGCTTAGATGTGCATGTGGTTGAGTTCGCCCCGCGTTTGATGGCGGTTCAATTGGATGAGGGCGGCGGGCAGGTGCTGCAAGATAAAATTGAAGCTTTGGGTGTTAATGTCCATACCGATAAAAATACGCGCGAAATTGTTGCCGGCGAGGGCGCGCGCTACCGCATGAATTTCGCCGATGGCTCGCATTTGGAAACCGATATGATTTTGTTTTCCGCCGGCATTCGTCCTCAAGACGAGCTAGCGCGCAAGCACGGTATTGCGGTGGGCGAGCGCGGCGGTATTGTTATAGACAACAACTGCCAAACATCGGTAGAAAATATTTACGCTATTGGTGAATGTGCGTTGTGGAATAACCGCATTTTTGGTTTGGTAGCGCCAGGTTACGCGATGGCGAAAGTGGCGGCCTCACATATCGCTGGTGGCACAGAGCAATTTACCGGTGCGGATATGAGCACTAAATTAAAGTTGCTGGGCGTTGATGTGGCGAGTGTAGGTGATGCCCATGGCCGCAGCCCCGGCTGCAAATCTTACGTCTACCAAGACGGCATTAACGGGGTGTACAAACGGATGGTGATTTCCGAGGATAACCGCAAACTGCTGGGTGCGGTTTTAGTGGGGGATGTGGATACCTACGGCACTTTGCAGCAAATGTGTGTTAACGCTTTGGATTTGCCTGAAGAGCCCGAAGTGTTAATTGTTCCCAGTGTGGAAGGGGGGGCTTCCAGCGGCATGGGTGTCGATGCCTTGCCCGACAGCGCCCATATTTGTACCTGTAATGAAGTCACTAAGGGGCAAATTTGCAGCGCGGTGAGCGAGGGGGCCACCACCATCGGCGCGATTAAGTCAGCCACTAAAGCGGGAACCTCCTGCGGTGGCTGTGTGGCATTGGCGACGCAAGTCATGAATGCTGAGTTGCTCAATTTAGGTGTGGAAGTTAACACGGATATCTGCGAACACTTCCCTCACACCCGCCAAGAGCTTTACCACATGGTTCGCGTGGAACAAATTAAAAGCTTTGACGCACTTATTGAGCGTCACGGTAAGGGCTTGGGTTGCGATATTTGTAAGCCCACTGTGGCCTCTATTTTAGCCAGTTGCTGGAATCAATACGTGCTCGACGATCAACTTGCGGGTCTGCAAGATACCAACGACCACTTTATGGCCAATATGCAGAAGAATGGCACTTATTCTATTGTGCCGCGTATTGCCGGCGGTGAAATTACCCCCGATAAACTGATCGCTATTGGCCAAGTGGCTAAAAAATATAATCTCTATACCAAGATTACCGGTGGTCAGCGCATTGATATGTTCGGTGCGCAGCAGAATGAATTACCGCTTATTTGGAAAGAACTTATCGATGCGGGTTTTGAAACTGGGCACGCCTACGGCAAGGCGGTGCGTACGGTGAAATCTTGCGTGGGCTCTACCTGGTGTCGCTACGGCATGCTCGATAGCGTGGCGATGGCGATTAATATTGAACAGCGCTACAAGGGCTTGCGCGCGCCCCACAAGCTCAAATTCGCCGTGAGTGGCTGTACTCGCGAGTGCGCAGAAGCACAGAGTAAAGATGTGGGGGTTATTGCCACTGCGGATGGCTGGAGCTTGTATTTTTGCGGCAACGGTGGCATGAAACCGCGCCACGCCGATTTGTTCGCCACCGGCCTTGACGATAAAACCCTGATTCAATATATCGACCGTTTCCTAATGTTTTACGTGCGAACTGCGGATCGTCTGCAGCGCACGTCCACTTGGATGGAAAACCTAGAGGGGGGGTTAGACTACCTAAGGACTGTGGTTATTGAAGATAAATTGAATATTTGCGAAGAGTTGGAGCGAGAAATGTCTCATGTCGTGGGCACTTATCAATGCGAGTGGCGGACCACCATTGAAGACCCAGAGAAAGTGAAGCGTTTCCGTACCTTTGTCAATAGCGATGAAAAAGACAGCACTGTGCTTTTTGTTGAGGAGCGCGAGCAGATTCGCCCCGCCAATGAAGATGAACGGCTACATTTTGTTGCGTCTCAATCCACCGATAAAATCGCTTAGGGGCTTGGGGGCATTATTCAATGGGCTGGCAAATAATCTGTGATTCGCAAGAGCTACTCGAAATGGTCGGTGTACGCGCACTGGTGGACGATCGACAAGTCGCAATCTTCCGCGTGAAAGGCAAGTTTTACGCCATCGATGCGATCGACCCCTTTACCAGCGCCGCGGTTTTGGCCAGGGGCGTCGTGGGGTCATTAAACGGGCAGGTGGTCGTGGCGTCGCCGCTATTGAAGCAACATTTTAATCTTGAGACCGGGCAATGTTTAGAAGATGACGCGGTTCACATTAAAACTTATGATATTCGTGAAAATACGGGTAAGATTGAAGTATTAGTTTGAAGGCCGGATAGTTGGCGGCGCAATCAACTTTTCTCATTCAATGGTTGTGGTTTGGTTATAGTTTGAATGTTTTTTGGCTGATTGATGTTTATTTAAACAGAGGCGTCTGCGTTCTACCCAGTTAAAAGGAATTAATAGGCCTACATCCTTTCCCATGTTTTTGCACCAGCTTGGCGGCTTCGGTCGCCATTTTTAATTGTCCAAGGTGTTAATTTACTTTTTGTGGTTAATTCGTTGTTACCTTGCGTCCGCTGTCGATTCAATGGTTTTTTGAAGATAACAGTTCAGTGTTTAACCGAATCTTAGATAACATGGGTTTGATATCTCCCAATGCCTAGTTCTGAATACCTCCCCCTGCCACCGCTTCCCCAATAAATAGCATTTGTTGGGCTACGTCGTTCACTGCATATTGCGGCAGAAGACGTTACACTGCCGCTTACGCTTGTTGTCGATATTTATACCACCCAAGAATAATGAATGGCTGGGTTTGTGCGCTTATTTGTTTAGCCGCCGTAACCATGGAGCGAAATACGTCTTTCTCATTATGGGCAGTATGAAAAGTAGGCACTAAAAACTCGTCTTAATATTTGGAGAATCGTATGAAAACTCGCGCTGCGGTCGCTTTAGAAGCTGGGAAGCCCCTGGCGGTGATGGAGGTGGATTTGGAAGGCCCCAAGCAAGGGGAGGTGTTGGTAGAAATTAAAGCGACTGGTGTTTGCCATACCGATGCATTCACGCTGTCTGGCGACGATCCAGAAGGCGCCTTTCCCGCGATTTTGGGGCATGAGGGTGCAGGTGTGGTGGTTGATGTTGGCCCCGGTGTACGTGACTTAAAAGTGGGCGACCACGTGATTCCGCTGTACACACCAGAGTGCAGGGAATGCAATTTTTGCCTACACCCCAAAACCAATCTGTGCCAGTCCATCCGCAGCACCCAGGGGCAGGGTTTAATGCCCGATGGCAGCAGCCGTTTCTCACTTGATGGCAAGCCGATTCTGCACTATATGGGCTGTTCAACCTTTTCCAACTACACGGTGCTTCCAGAGATTGCCCTGGCAAAAGTGCGTAAAGACGCGCCCTTTGAAAAAATTTGCTATATCGGTTGCGGTGTGACCACGGGTATTGGTGCGGTTGTTTTTACTATGAAAGTTGAAGCGGGCTCCACGGTGGCGGTGTTCGGTTTAGGCGGTATTGGTTTAAATGTTATACAGGGCGCGAAAATGGTGGGCGCTAGCAAAATTATTGGTGTCGACCTCAACCCCGATAAAGTGCCATTGGCAAAACAATTTGGAATGACCGACTTTGTGAACCCCAAAGAGGTCGATAACGTGGTCGACCACATCGTGCAGCTCACCGATGGCGGCGTGGACTTCAGTTTCGAATGCATCGGCAATGTGCAGGTGATGCGGCAAGCTCTGGAATGTTGTCACAAGGGCTGGGGTGAAAGCTGTGTTATTGGTGTGGCGGGAGCTGGACAGGAAATAAGCACGCGTCCATTCCAATTAGTCACCGGGCGCTCTTGGCGAGGCTCCGCTTTTGGCGGTGCGCGCGGACGAACCGATGTGCCGAAAATTGTCGATTGGTATATGGATGGCAATATTAATATCGACGATCTGATTACCCATACCATGGGCCTAGACGAGATTAACTCAGCCTTCGATTTGATGCACAAAGGCGAGAGTATTCGCTCGGTGGTGCTTTATTAGACGCACGGATTTCGCGATCAAGCGGTGTTAAAAATTAACAGGCCGACACTTATTTGTCGGGTGGTAATTATTTGCAGTGCCAGGAGTGAGTGCCAGCCCTTAGAAATGGCAAGCTGGCCATAAGATATCCGGTTAACACTATAAGCCCGCCTCAAGTCTTGCCTAGCTCGGTTCGGAAATTGTAGTTGGCTTGCCAGCGATACCGGCGAAGCGATTTTTCTAGGCAAGCGTTGTCAGGCGGCTTATTAATTTCTCAGCCCATTGTTTTGGAACTCAGAATATGGAAAACGTAGAAAAGCATCGTTGTTTTGGCGGTGAACAGTTTCGGTTTAAACACCAATCGGCCTCTCTAAAATGCGAAATGCATTTTTCAGTCTATATGCCGCCCGCCGCAAACAATGCGCCGGTACCCCTTATTTATTGGTTATCGGGTTTAACCTGTAATGATCAAAACTTTGTTGCGAAAGCCGGTGCACAGCAATTTGCAGCACAGCATGGCATAGCGATTATTGCGCCCGATACCAGCCCTCGCGGTGAAGCGGTGCCCGATGATAGTGAAGGCGCCTTTGATTTTGGTTTGGGTGCCGGTTTTTATTTAAACGCTACCCAAGCGCCCTGGAGCGAACATTACAATATGTACGATTATATTGTTAGCGAGCTGCCACAGGTATTGCGGCAGCTTGATTTACCGCTTCAATTAGATTGCGCAGCGATCTCTGGCCACTCCATGGGTGGGCATGGTGCGCTGAGTATTGGCTTAAAAAACCCCGATAAGTTTCGCTCAATATCGGCTTTCGCCCCAATCGTAGCGCCCAGTCAATGCCCTTGGGGCGAAAAAGCTTTCAGCGCTTACTTGGGGAAGGATCGTGAAACCTGGAGCCAATACGACAGTTGTCTGCTATTGGAAAAAGCGCGGCATTTACCTACCTTAGTGGATCAAGGTACAGACGATGATTTTTTAGATGTGCAGTTGCGAACGCCGTTACTGAGAGATGCTGCGGAGCAATTCAGCTACCCCATGAGTATTCGTATGCAGCCGGGCTACGACCATAGCTACTTTTTTGTCGCCAGCTTTATTGCTGAGCATATTCAATTTCACGCCAAGCATCTATTT
>JAHQVY010000251.1 GCA_019634095.1 Cellvibrionaceae bacterium | reverse complement strand
GTTTAAATCTGTTCGTGAGTGAACTCTGGGATAAGCTGGGAGTCGAAGACCTTCCCTTGGTTGTCCAGCAGCGCACCCAAATCTGCGATCAGCTGTTGGCGCCGAGCATCGGCAATACTGGTTTCTATGGCAATTTGCTGCGCCTTTTTGTAGAAGGCCAGGGCCTTGCCCAAATTGCCGTTTTGCTGCACTTTCTGACCTTCAATCACGTGGGTTACCACCTTTACCATCAAATGTGACCAGCTCAAATCATCTAACATCTCCTGCAGCGCAGTGGATTCTAACAGGCCTTTGCTTTGCAGGTTGCGCAATATTTGACTCGCTTCATTGAGGTAGTACAGGGCTCTGGCCATTTTTGCATCGCTGTCTTGGGCGCGATACAGGGGTGCTCTATCTTGGCCCTTCGACCAGGATTCACGGCGAGAAAGCGCGTTTTCTCGATAAACGTCCAACAGTTGTGTGTCCGAAAAATCTTTGACACCTTCAATCGTTGCGATGATTTCATCGTTGATCACCCCGGGGATCGCGGCGGTATCCAGCAGGGGTTCCAAAGACAGGCAAAATTCCTCCATCTCTTGTATTTTTCGCTTAATTTGTGCCACTTTGACCTTGATAAGCCTTGCACGGGTTTCTCTGCGGTTGGCGATATTCACCAGAATTAAACCGCCGATGGCGATAAACAGAGAAATAAAAACAAAGGTTACGCTTGTCATATGGTAGAGAATTTGACCAGTGAGTATCCAACTAATTTTGGTGACGATGTTAACCGTTGCACCCTTTCGACGGCTCATTGTAATTTTAGACAGAATATTCCCAGCTGCGGGGAGACGCTCCAAGTGCGGCTTTTTTACTGTGCTTTTTTTGGGGTATTACTCCATAAAAACAGTTACTTATGAGTGTTTCTTGGCTTGGCCTTAGCCGGCTAAACAACGCGTTGACAGGCCGCAAATGAAAACCAATCCGGCAAAAGGCCTACTTGACCTTATAACAAACAGCACTTATATATGGCCCCCTCAGCGAAAAGAATGCCCTACGGCAAATTTCACGCTTAAATTAATGTTGTTCATGGTAATCAGTGCTATTGCTGAAAATTAGTGCTAATAATTACTTACAATTCGTTTCGAAATATGGCGCCTGTTTTGCGCTGCCATGCTCGCGGCCCGTATTGCTGCGGGCCTCTCAATGTCGATGAAGAGTGGAAAGAAGGGTAGTATGGGGAAATCTCTCGTTATTGTGGAATCACCTGCCAAGGCGAAAACCATAAATAAATATTTGGGTAGCAACTATATTGTTAAGTCGAGTGTCGGGCATATCCGTGACCTGCCCACCAGTGGCTCGCTGGAAAAAGTTGATCCAAAAGAGCGTGCTAAGCAGGCGGCGCTAACGCGCAAAATGTCGCCTGAAGAGAAAGCAATTTACAAAAAGAAGAAGGCGGAAGATTCTCTGATTAAGCGCATGGGCATCGATCCCAAGCAAAGTTGGAAAGCCCACTACCAAATACTTCCCGGCAAGGAAAAGGTGGTGGCGGAGCTGAAAAAAATTGCCGATACCGCCGACACCATCTATCTCGCAACGGACCTTGACCGAGAGGGAGAAGCCATTGCTTGGCACTTGCGAGAGTCCATTGGCGGGGACGCCGATCGCTACCGTCGGGTGGTGTTCAACGAAATTACCAAAACCGCCATTCAAGAGGCCTTCAAGACCCCGGGGCTGTTGGATATTGATCGTGTCAATGCACAGCAGGCGCGGCGTTTCCTGGATCGGGTGGTGGGTTACATGGTGTCGCCACTGCTGTGGGAAAAAATTGCCCGCGGTTTATCTGCCGGCCGAGTGCAGTCGGTTGCGGTTCGCCTGGTGAGCGAGCGCGAGGGTGAAATACGCGCCTTCATACCGGAGGAATACTGGGAAGTACATGCGCAGCTCGATGCCGCGAGCGGCGAACGCAGTAAATACGAAGTGAAAAAGTTTCAGGATGCGCCCTTCAAACCGGTTACAGGCGAGCAAGCGGATACCGCAGTAAGCGCGCTGCGAGGCGCGCAATACCTGGTAAAAGCCCGCGAAGATCGGCCCACCAAGTCCAAGCCTTCGGCGCCGTTTATCACGTCCACCCTGCAGCAGGCGGCCTCAACCCGGCTCAGTTTTGGCGTTAAAAAGACCATGATGATGGCACAACGGCTCTACGAGGCCGGCTACATCACCTACATGCGTACCGATTCCACCAACCTGAGTGCCGAGGCGGTGGCCAATTGCCGCGATTACATTCAGTCGGAATTTGGCGACAAGTATTTACCCGACCAAGCCAATCAATATTCGAGCAAAGAGGGCGCGCAGGAGGCTCACGAAGCAATTAGACCCTCTGACGTGACGGTTCAGGCTTCCCATCTGCAAAGTATGGAAAGAGACGCTGAGCGGCTTTACACACTCATTTGGAAGCAGTTTGTCGCCTGCCAAATGACGCCGGCGGAGTTTACCTCTACCAGCGTGACGCTTGCCGCTGCCGACTACGAGTTGCGAGCCCGCGGGCGCGTGGTGCGTTTCGACGGTTTCACACGGGTGCTGCCCGCCGTTAGCAAAAAAGAAGACCAAAGCATTCTGCACGATGTCAAAGTGGGTGACGTACTCGCCTTGCACGAATTGCTGCCCACGCAACACTTTACCAAGCCGCCGGCGCGTTTTACCGAAGCCAGCTTAGTCAAAGAGCTCGAAAAGCGCGGCATCGGTCGCCCTTCCACCTATGCGTCTATTATTTCCACCATTCAAGACCGCGGTTATGTGCATGTGGATAATCGCCGCTTCTATGCCGATAAAATGGGCGATATCGTGACGGAGCGTCTAACGGAAAGTTTTAAAGATCTAATGGATTACGGTTTCACCGCCAACATGGAGGAGTTGTTGGACGATGTCGCCGATGGTAAAAAGAACTGGATAGATTTGCTGAATGAGTTTTTCGAGGATTTCTCAAATAAACTCGAAAAGGCGCAATCTCCCGAAGACGGCATGCGCAACAACCAGCCGGTGGGTACCGATATCAGCTGCGGCAAGTGCGGCCGCAATATGCAAATTCGCACCGGTAGCACCGGAGTGTTTTTAGGTTGTTCTGGCTATGCGTTGCCGCCCAAAGAGCGCTGCAAAAATACCATGAACCTGATTTCTGGCGACGAAGTGGTGAGCGTCGACGACCAAGAAGAAGCGGAATTATTGCAGCTGCGCAACAAGCGTCGCTGCGCCAAATGCAACACGGCCATGGACAGTTACTTAATTGATGAAACGCGCAAATTACATATTTGCGGGCGCAACCCAGACTGCGATGGTTACGAAATCGAAAATGGTAGCTTTAAAATTAAGGGCTACGACGGGCCGGTTATCGAATGCGATAAGTGCAGCGCGGAAATGCAGTTAAAATCGGGTCGCTTTGGCAAGTACTTTGGCTGTACCAACGAGGAATGTAAAAACACCCGCAAACTGCTTAAAAGTGGCGAAGCCGCGCCGCCAAAAATGGACCCAGTGGATATGCCGGAGTTAGCCTGCCAAAAAGTAGAGGACCACTACGTGTTGCGCGATGGCGCTTCAGGCTTATTTCTCGCCGCGAGTCAGTTTCCCAAAAACCGAGAAACGCGCGCGCCCCTGGTAAAGGAGTTGGTGCCCCACCAGCATGAAATCGACCCTAAATACCATTTTTTGATGAGTGCGCCGCAACAGGATTCCGAGGGCCGAGACACGGTAGTGCGTTTTAGTCGGAAAACCAAAGAGCAGTATGTGCAATCCGAAGTTGAGGGTAAGGCCACCGGCTGGAAAGCGTATTATGAGGGCGGCACTTGGCGAGTATCGGAAACCAAGAAAAAAACCAGCCAGCCCAAAGCCGAAAGAAAAAAGGTCAAAGCATAGGCCCCTCGCTTGCAGCGCAGGCCGCTGAGACCACAGCCCTGCGCGAAGGTATAATACAGCCCTGCGCGAGATATAAATACAGCCTTGAGCGAAGGTATAATACCGCCTTGAGCGGGGGCGAATTTTATCGAGCGCAATAACCCGTGTGAGGAGTTAGTGGCTTGGCAAAAAAATTGGTTATCGCTACTTCTTCGCGCGCCTTATTCGATTTGGATGAATCCCATCAAGTGTTTGTTAACGAAGGTTTGCCGGCTTACTCGAAATACCAAATCGAGCACGAAGACAAGGTGCTTGCTCCCGGCGAAGCTTTTCCCATGATTCAAAAATTCCTCAAAATTAACGATCGTTTTGAGGAGCCCCGAGTGGAGGTTATTTTGTTGTCGCGCAACACGGCGGATACTGGCTTGAGGGTGTTTAACTCTATTCATCACCACGGTTTAAACATTTCGCGGGCGGCCTTTACCGGTGGCGAAAGCCCCTATCGCTACCTAGCTCCTTTTAATGGCCACTTGTTTTTATCGACAAATGCCGAAGACGTTCGCAATGCCCTGGCTCAAGGAGTGGCTGCCGCCACTTTGCTAACGTCCCGGCGCCAGCAAGACCAAGAGGCCAATCAGCTGCGTTTTGCCTTCGATGGTGACGCGGTGATTTTTTCTGATGAAGCGGAAAAAATTTATAAATCGAAAGGTTTAGACGAATTTACTCGTCATGAAAAAGCGTCGGCAAAAACACCGCTTAGCGGCGGCCCGTTTAAATCTTTTTTAGCCTCGTTAAACGCCGTGCAAACTGAATGTAAATCTGGGGATTGTCCGATTCGCACCGCCCTGGTTACCGCCCGTTCCGCGCCGGCCCACGAGCGGGTTATTCGCACCTTGCGAGCTTGGAATATTCGCATCGACGAGTCTTTATTTCTCGGTGGCTTGAGCAAAGGCGAATTCTTAAGTGCTTACGGTGCCGATGTGTTTTTCGATGATCAAGCAACGCATTGCGAGTCTGCGCGAGACCACGATATTGCCTCCGCGCATGTGCCCCACGGAATTGCCAACCATCGCAGTGATAGCGAAACTTAGCTTGCTCCGCGATTGCAGGTTACGCGTGTTTGGCTGTGCTTAAAACAATACCGGTAGTGTTTGGTGTTTAAGTGTTGGGCCGGTGTTAATTGTTGTGCTTAGCTAGGTGTAACAATGCACAATCGCCCTTTTATTTAAGGCGGAACAACACTGCTAAGGGTAAAAAAAGTGTGCTGATAAGGCCTGGGTGTCGATCGCTACGGGTATATTAATTGCGACAATCAGCGCGTTTATGTCTATGGCTTTGGCGGGCATCTCAATAGCAAACTGCTAGTCTTACATTGAGGTGAGGGTATTTTATTCTCCTAATCAGTGGTAAGCGATCGCAGTAATGATCAAAAAAATATTGTTTGCAGCAGATCTAAGTGCTTTTACATCCCATTCTTTAATTCATGTAGAAGCAATTGCGAAACAGTTTGACGCTAAGGTTTTTGTGCTTCATGTGGTGCGCCCTTTGGGGGAGTTGGCCGCAGCGGTGGTGGAAAGCCACTGTTCGCAAAACGCAAAAAACGAAGTGTTGCAAGTGGTGCGTGTCGAAGGTTTGTTGGAAAACATTCGCCAAGATGTTATCGCCGCTTTGCATACCAACATCTATGTCGATGTGTCACACTACGTGGACGAAGTGATGGTTGAGCCCGGTGAGCCAGCCAGCGTAATTTTGTACGAAGCGGAGAGGTCTGGTGCCGATATCATTGTGGTTGGCAGTCACGGTGCGGAAGCCATCGATGGTCGTTTACTGGGTTCCGTGGCTTACAAAGTACTACAGCTGGCAAAAGTGCCAGTGTTTATGATTCCCATGATGAACCCGGCGAATATACTTGGCATGGGGCCAACGCTTATCCCAACACGCGACAGTTAGTGCCTCACGGTCGCAAAATAAGAACGCGCAGGGCCGAAAACAGTACAATCCTATACGCCGCGCTTGAGCTTTAGGCTTCACGAACCGGTACCTTAGACCCTTGGAATTGTTGCGGCGCCACGGGAAACAATGAATAACTAGGCCGCTCATTGCTTGCTAATGTTGTTTACTACCGGTGTTTACTACCGGTGTTTACTACTGTTGCTTATTGCCGTTGCCTATTGCTCCTGCTCGTACTCTTGCCCGCATTCCTTATGGCAAATTATGATGTTCCCAGAGGTTTGCTATAGCGCTTGCAGAGCATATGCACTGCCAGCTTTAAGCAGGGGACATGCGCCAAAGTTTCCCGGCGGTAAGTTCTCGGCT
>JAHQVY010000250.1 GCA_019634095.1 Cellvibrionaceae bacterium | reverse complement strand
CATTTGGCACAGTGATACTGAGCCACCGACTCTTGGTACATTAGCCTTGCGGCTTCTTGTGTAATGGTTGCTCGCAGCCGGTTATCGCCTTTGCTGTGGCCCTTGGTATGATGCTTAATGTGCTTATCATAGCCATTGTTGCCAGATGTGCTTTTGCCAGGTGTACTTTTGTCAGGTGTACTTTTGCTCATATTTTAGGCAGCTTGTTTGCTGCGGCTGGGGAAATTTTTAAGGGGTAATGCGGGTTCGGGTTGTGTGGATTGTGCGTATTGCGCGCTTGCAAGAGCTAAGCGCTAGGTTTTATTGGCGATTTGCCTGAATAACCGGGAAATAGGGCAAGAGAATATCGAGGGCTTGAGTCACTTCCATAACCTCGATATCGGTTTTTCTGCCCTGTAAATCCCAGCGGCGCAATTGCTCGAGTTGTTGCAGCGCCTTACTACCTTTAAGGCGCGCACGGGTTCGTTTTGGGTGGGTGAGTAAATCGAGGTGGTGGCGAACAAGCCAGCAAATACTGGGGTGCAATAGGCCTTCCAGTTCATCGGCGCCTTCTGCGGCGTGCGCGGCGTAATGAATGGCTTTGCCCACATCGTGAAACAGCGCGGCAGCCCATAACTGTGGGTTGCTACATTCCGCCAAGGCGCATTGGAATACTTGCAGAGAGTGGTACAGTGCATCGCCTTCTGGGTGGTAACGCGGGGATTGTTCCACACCACTTAGGTCTTCTAGCAGTGAGTGTAAGCAGTGGTAAAGGCTTTGCTGGTCTCTTGCGGGGGCAGTACTTGCGGCGGCAGTACTTGCGGGGGCAGTATTTATAGGAATAGTACTTGTGGAGATAGCGGCAGTGTGTGGTAAAGGCTTGGGTAGGCGGTATTGAAAAGGTATGCTGCGTTTAGTTTTTTTGGGCACTCGTTTACCGGTTAAACCGGCTGGCTGGAAGTTAGAAAACCCAAAGTAACAAGGGTTTGGGGCTTTGTCAAAGAAAACTATTCAAACAAACTGGTGAGCAACTCGGCCTTATTCCACATTTGCAAGGCGGGCATACCAATACACCTGGAATGCTAAAAGGCGCGTGAAGTACTAAAAGGCCTGTGTAGTTAAAAGCATGGCGAGCAAAAGGTATGTAAAGTTCAAGGTATGTAGAGTTAATGATACATAGGGTTAATGATATATAGAGTAAAAGAACCGTGGAGTTAAAAACATGTGCAGTTAAACGCGGCAACGGCTGCAGTGAATTTAGTTATGAGTTAGTTAGGCCGTATTACTCACCAGCTAACCGCCTTGAAACAGTGTCTGAATAGGAATTTAAACAATTAACTTGCCTTAGTACTTAATCTCGTCACTATACCCAAAACACTTGAGATTTAGGTCTTAGGAGTGCGTCAATTTTTGTTCTTGGCAAGGCGCGACAACGCAGAATAGCCATTCTATTTAAGGCGGAGCAACACCGCCAAGGGCAAAAAGGGGCGTGCTCATAAGGCCTAAATCTCAAGTGTTTTGGGTATAGTTAAGCTCAAAGACCGAAAATAATTCAGTTGAATCGTAGCAAAGCCGTGTAAGGTTGCGAAATTAGAGAAAATTTTTCACTTTTTGTATGTCGTTGCACACCCGGCAAAGGCATGCATTTTTTTGCAACCACAGGGTGATTTACGGCGGGGTTTCTTAACAGCTTAGAAACCCCGCTTTAACTTGCTGGCTTATTGGAGCAACTAGCGCCAAAGGCAGTATTGGCTGATTTACAGCTATGAGCTTACAAAATGCGGCGCGGGTTAAAACCCTGGGGCAGCTGGAATTCTTTATAACCTTGGCCCTGACGCGCTATTATTTTCGCGAGAATATTGCGCGATTTGAATACTGGGCAATGGCTTGCATTCTTGGCAGTGTATTACTGGGGCTTATCACCTAAATACCCATAGTGATTAAATTATCCTTAAGCCTCATTCGCAAGCTCCCTTTTGTGCCCCTAGGGGGATCGCATAGCGGCTATTGGCTTCGCTAGTGGCTTGGCTATTAGCGCGAAACTATTGGTATAAATGTAGTGGCAGGAATTAAGACACTGAATTGGCAAAAAAAAACCCGCTTTAAGCGGGCTTTTTTTAGCGAGTTATTCACTGAAAACAACTTGCTTTGAATAATTGGTAGCGGGGGCTGGATTTGAACCAACGACCTTCGGGTTATGAGCCCGACGAGCTACCAGGCTGCTCCACCCCGCACCAGAATGCAACGTTGCTGCGTTGTTGTTAGGGGCCGTTGCTCCACCTAACTTGCAGTCTCTTGTCACCGTTTTGAACACGACGAGCGTTGAGGTGGCGAATTATAGGGATGACTTAAGGCAGCGTCAAGGATTACTTATTTTAATTCCATCAATTAATTGCAAACCTGGCAACTGCCCGTTAAATCGCGTTTCTCAAACCCAGGTCATAGCAGTGAGGCTGCAAGTAGGCCTGGCTTTGAATGTATTCGCTGCCGTGCATGTGCAGGTAGTGGTTTAGCAAGGCCATGGGCACAGCCAAGTTCACAACCCCCTTGCGGTAATCTTCTATCTTGTTAGCCAGATCTTGTCGCACTTCTCCAGATACAGCTTCGCGCAGGTAGCCCAAGATATGAAATAAGGTATTCGCATGGCCCTTGCGCGTGGCGGGCTGACTAATAGCCGTCATAAACGCCGGCAAGTATTCCGCGGTCAATTGCTCCAGCGGCATTAGCCCCGCTTTGGCGACAAATTGCCCCAGCTGTTTGTAGGCCGCTTGGCTGTGAGACATCAACAGATACTTGTAACGGCTGTGGTAGGCAACCACAGCTCTGGCACTGGGCTCACCTGCCACATTGTGCCGCCAGTCGTGGTAGGCAAATACCCGTGCAATAAAGTTTTCTCTTAATGCCGGGTCGTTTAACCTCGCCTCTTCCTCCAGCGGCAGGAGCGGGTTTTGTCGCCGGAACCCACGCACAAACATACCCGCATGCTTACCCGGCAAACTGCCTTTTTCATTGTAGATTTTTGCACTGGCCAGAGCGCAGCTGGGGGACTTGCTCATCAAGATATAACCCGCTAGGTGCTGTGTTTGGCGGGCAATCTCAACACCGTAATCAAACAGCGCATCGGTGACATCCATAGCATGGCTTTCGGTGCCGACCACACGGGGCGCCTCGATACTGCCCACCAAGCGGATGGGCTCCCGCGGAATGCCCAAGCCAATCGCCACCTCTGGGCAGAAGGCCGAAAAATCGAATACTTTACTCAAGTGTTGCAAGCAAAATCGAGACTGCTTGTGGCCGCCGTTGTAACGCACTTGTTCACCGAGCAAACAGGCGCTAATTCCCACGGGGATTTTGTTTTTCAGTTGCATGCTAATTAACAGTTTACGGAGTGAAGGTTTGCAAATTGAACAGCAAATAAACGATGCAAGTTTAATTCATTCTGCCGCGACATTTCAGGTGGTAGTATTGCGACCCCAAACAATGACTGAGATTGCTATGGAAACCGTCATCGCCACCACCAACCTGGGGAAAACCTACGACAGCGGTTTTACCGCTCTGAATAATATTAACTTGCAAATAAATAAAGGTGAAATTTTTGCGCTGCTCGGGCCCAATGGCGCCGGTAAAACAACCCTTATTAGCATTATATGTGGCATTGCCAAGCCTAGCGAAGGTCAAGTAATAGCCGGCGGCCACGACGTGGTCAAAGACTACCGGCGCGCACGCAGTGCCATTGGCCTGGTTCCCCAAGAACTGGCAACTAATTCTTTTGAGAGTGTTTGGGCAACCGTTACCTTTAGCCGCGGCTTATTTGGCAAAAAAGCCAAACCCGCCTACGTGGAAAAACTGCTTAAGCAGCTGTCACTGTGGGACAAAAAAGACAGCCCGATTATGGCACTTTCCGGCGGTATGAAGCGCCGCGTAATGATAGCCAAAGCGCTCTCTCACGAACCTTCAATTCTGTTTTTAGACGAGCCTACCGCCGGAGTGGACGTGGAATTAAGGCAAGATATGTGGCAGATGGTGCGAGAACTGCAAAATTCCGGGGTCACCATTATTCTCACTACCCACTATATAGAGGAAGCCGAGCAAATGGCCGACCGCATTGGCGTTATTAATAACGGTCAGCTGGTTTTAGTGGAAGATAAAAACACGCTCATGAAAAAACTGGGTAAAAAACAGTTGGCGATTCACTTATGCCAACCACTAGAAGCACTGCCCGAAAATTTAGGCCATTTCGATTTAGAACTATTAAATGAGGGCTGGCTTATAAACTATACCTTCAACACGCAGCAAGAATCCGGCGGCATCGCGGAGCTATTGCGCGGTATAGACGCCAGCAATATCGAAGTCAAAGATCTGAACTCTAGAGAAAGCTCTCTAGAAGATATTTTTGTTAGCCTAGTGAGGAAGCCGTCATGAATATCTATGCCATCGGCGCCATCTATAAGTTTGAAATTGCTCGCACCGCAAGAACACTGTTGCAGAGTATTGCCTCCCCGGTGCTTTCTACATCGCTTTACTTTATTGTATTTGGCAGCGCAATAGGCTCGCGCATGGGCACCATCGATAGCGTTGAGTACGCAGCTTTTATCATACCGGGCCTTATAATGTTATCTCTGCTGAGCGAGAGCATTTCCAATGCGGCATTCGGTATCTTTTTTCCAAAATTCTCCGGCACCATTTACGAAATTCTCTCCGCACCGGTGTCCGCTGCGGAGGTGGTGATTGGCTATGTAGGGGCAGCGGCTACCAAATCGGTGCTGGTCGGCTTATTGATTCTTTTCACTGCGCGTATCTTTGTCGACTACCAAATACAGCACCCCTTTTGGATGGTGTCTTTCTTGGTATTAACCGCTCTAACCTTTAGCCTATTTGGGTTTATTATCGGCATCTGGGCCGACGATTTTCAAAAGCTGCAAATTGTGCCGCTGATGGTGGTCACCCCGCTCACTTTTTTGGGCGGTGCGTTTTACTCGATCGACATGCTTCCCGAGTTTTGGCAAAAGGTCACCTTATTCAACCCAGTGGTGTATCTAATTAGTGGCTTTCGCTGGTCATTTTATGGCATAGCCGATGTCAGCATCGGCATTAGCCTGGGCATGACCGCGCTATTCTTGGTCATATGCCTGGGCTTTGTTGCGTGGATTTTCCGCACCGGCTACAAGTTGAGAAAGTAACTCAGCTAAAGCACTTGCCCGATTATTTCCGCAGGACATCGCTAAATTTCGCTTCGACGCTAGTCGCACCCGCGGGCTAGTTATAGTTGCAGGCTTTGATATACCCCTCGCCACAGCGTAAAGCACTGTGGCGACTCCCTCCGCCAAACCTTATAGAGCCAACAGCGAATACACATACGGATACACCAAAACAAGTGCACACTAAACCAGATATAGTGGCCGCCGCCAACAGCAGCTAATAGGCGCTGCGAGCCATGCCCATTCGCTTGAACTGCATCCAATTAACGAAAAAGAAAACTTAGCCCAGTGGCTTGGAGCTAGGGTTCTGCGTGACAACCGCTCCTGCTACTTCTTGGCTTTATATCGCAGGCTTTATATCGCAAGCAAATGCAGCCCTCTCGGACTCCAGCCACAGCGACAAACCTTCTGCGAGCGACACAGGATGCGCCACAATAAATGGCGTGTGGAGAGAACGAAGTAGAGGCTAGCTCACCGCTTCGAAAGGTCTCACGCGGGGCCAAACTGGCTCGTTTATTAGCAACCCCAAGTTTTCACCTAACAGATTAAGCAATATCTGGCGTAAAGAATTCAAGCGAAAGTGTAAAAATCAGCAATTTTCACAAGAATCGTGCCTTGTATACCATAAGGTTTCTCTCAGCAAACAAAGTATATTACAATCTTTAACATATTATTACGAAAGCGGGAAAAGAATCCCCTGGTTCAAACTGTGACCCGCAGAGAAACCAGTAGTGAGGTTATGAGGGCAGGGTCGCGGCGGGTTTTAAACGGGCGCTATACTTACTAAACTTATGCTGAGCAAGTATAGCTTTCGAATGTCGCCGTTAACGAGGCCAGCGCTAGATAGTAAGGCAGGTCGCGATCCGGTAAGTGCCCCGATAGCGATAATGCGAAACAGGAAGCCGCAGCCAAACATGGAACTGCTAAGCTTTTTAACCACAGATTGCCACTATGCAACGCCGACTACCTCTGCAGCACGGACTTTCTGTAGAGCAGCGATATCAGCTAGCACACAGGTATCGGAGGGCGCGACATAGTAGCCAAAGGCCAAAACACAACAGGGATTGCAACTCCATGCATCTGGCCCCCGGTTGCATGTCGTGTTTCTTTTAGTAAAGTAGCATATAGTAAAGTAGCAAATGCAGGCGGGGCTTGACCCACTACCCGGGTCGCCTGTAGCGCTAGCATTAACTTCAACCTCTTAAGGAAGAGACCCATAAAAAATATTAAACTACCCCGGCTGAGCGACAGCCGGCTTACAAAAAAGATATAAGCTATGAATGAACCAATTGATGTACTGCCGCAATTTACCGT
>JAHQVY010000249.1 GCA_019634095.1 Cellvibrionaceae bacterium | reverse complement strand
CTTCGAGCCCGCGCCACCGCAACTCCCCGACACCACCTTTGACTTTAGTGTACCCATGAAGTATCGCTCGTAGTGAGTGTCTACGCGGTAGGAAACAAGTTAAGGTGGGGCCCCACCTTAACTTGAATGGAAAGGCTTTTGCGCCTTGATTCTGCAACTGCTCCCACGCTGTCCTAATATCTCACATCCCCAGCACTATAAACTTAGGTGCTGGGCGTGAGTAATTAGCTCATCCAGGCTCTTTGTTGTTGTAATTGGAGACACGCAACACCGCCAGTCAATCGCACGACCTAATCTTTTGAAGCGCAACGAGGGCGACTAAGGCACAGAAATTAGAGGGCGCTTTTCACGGCTTGAAGAGAATTCGTAGACACCCTTCGGGCATCGCGCAAAAACTTAACTTTTTATCTCATTACTTTAGGCACGTTCAGTCAATTCGGTTGATCTTTTAAATAGAAAGCAGAGCAACATAACTATGGATTATGGATTATGGATTATGGATTATGAACTATGGACTATGGATTATGGAACTTAACGGGCTTGCTCAAGAGACCTAATTCTAAATCGCTGAGCACAATTTTAAACCGCCACGAGCACAGGAAAATGGCTTAACAAGGCAAGGGCATACTTAGGAACGTGCAAATTTTCAGCCCGCGCGCACCTCAATGGTTACCTCCGGCAAGCAGAAAATTAACAAAGAAAGCGTGAGCTGAAAGTTTTTAATTAGGATCGCACTCCTAATAAAAACTTTCTACGAGCAGCAAAATAGTAAGACAGATCATACAAAAATAGACGCCCAGCTTTAAAACCAGAATTCTGCACTTTTTTATGGCGAACAATTGCCACGCCATAAACGCCCTCCTCAAACAACACAAACCCGATAGCTCATGGGGCATTTTTTCTAAAAATGAAGCCAATGCCGGCGCGCAACTCACCCAGTTTGGGCTCACCCAGCAAACACAGCTCGCCTAGAAATTAGTGCCAAGCACCACCAAAAATGAACCCCGGTATGCCGAAAAAGATTTTTAGCTGCCATTTTGTCACCTTAAACATTCAGCTTCGCATTTTTGGGCAACACACTTACTAATAGCTCACAGCAAAACCTTCCAATGCTGACGCTTTAAAAAAAACATTACCACAGCGCACTCAATTTACTAAAACCAAGCTTAGACATTATTTGGTGCACCAATTCTCTATTGGTGCAAACAATAGATTTCCATTTAAAAAAACCAATTCTTAATTATTTTTTACAAATTAAAATAAAAAGCTACACAAATTTACAATTTGTATTTATTATTAAATTGATTTTTCTATCCAGCAAAAAAATTCCTAGCTTCCAACTAGGGCCGAACCAAAGTTACCAGCAGTTAATATTTTTTATCGCGGCAAATAGCCAGCAACAGATAAGGAGCAGCGAAGACACAATCAATATCTCGCATAAAATCTCCACCGATTAGACCTTTCTCTCTAGCAAGCATTTAATATAGGGCGGATGTCTGACCGATAATTTTTTTTTGCACTGCAAGGCTTTATATCGCAAAGCCTCGACCGGAGTTAAGCGAGATATATCGCGGCAATATTACTGGGAAATACGGTTAACACTGCGTTTAAAAATAGTATTTTTTAATTTGAAAAATACTGCTGCGCTCGGTAAAAACGGAAACGTAGCTGTAAAGAACCAATGGACAATAAAATTGCTATAGAAAAATAGACAGCCCATTGTTTAACACGCTAATTTCTTGCTTACACAGCAGGAGGGTGAAGTATTGCCTTAAATATTGGGCTTATCAAGCGGTCCAAAATGCTGCGATAACAATCTCTAAAAGAGTGTTGCGGTTGCCAGCAAGCTTTTTTCCATCCACAAGATGACTAAAAAGCTTGGACCACGCTAAAAACTTAACCGGCTGTTACCAAGCAGCTTAGAGAGAGAACATTTATGTTATTAACCAATATAATTGCATCAACCAGAAACGCACTATCTTGCAGCGGTATTCTATTTACCGCTGCAGCGATGTTAAACACCCCCTTAACGTCGGCCGCCGAACCTCCAGCGCTAATAGCTGTAGACACTAAAATGCAAAGCCTTTTAGGCAGTTACTCCAGCAAATTTCGCGCAGCCGAGCCAAGCCGCGCGATTGCCAATAGCTATATTGTTGTACTGGAGGACGGCGCCATAGAAACCACCGCGCGCGGTCTTGCGGGTTTCACCTTGAGCGCCAATAGCGAAATGGCCAAACAATTTCGCGCCCAAGCGGTAAACAATATGACGTCGATATTAACCGCAAGTTTAGGCGTTAAAGCAATGGCTACCTACGACCGCGTTTTGGGCGGTTTTGCCGCCAAACTCGATGACAAAACCCTCGCTACCATGATTAAAAACCCGATGGTGAAATTTATCGAGCAAGATGCTGTGGTGTCGCTGAAGGATACCCAAAATAATGCCACCTGGGGCCTGGATCGAATCGATCAAGCAAGCCGGCCGCTCGATGGACAATACAGCTATGAATACGACGGCAGCGGTGTCGACGCCTATATTATTGATACAGGCATTCGGACATCCCATAACGAATTTGGCAATCGCGCCAGTCCCGGCTTTACCGCAATTAATGACGGTAATGGCTCCACCGATTGCAATGGTCACGGCACCCATGTGGCCGGCACTGTCGGCGGCAATATTTACGGGGTTGCCAAAAATGTTAACTTGATTGCTGTACGCGTGCTGGCTTGCAACGGCAGCGGAAGCAATGCGGGCGTGATTGACGGGGTGAATTACGTGGCCAACGTAGCCTCGGGACCTTCGGTAGCCAATATGAGCCTCGGCGGCGGCAACTCCACCGCGCTCGATAACGCGGTAGAAAATGCGATCGACGAAGGGGTGGTATTTGTCGTGGCAGCGGGTAACTCTAATGCCAATGCCTGCTCGGGCTCACCCAACCGAGTCGGACCGGCGTTAACCATTGGCTCTACCACCTCTGGCGACGTCCGCTCCAGCTTTTCAAACTTTGGTTCCTGCGTAGATATGTTTGCTCCCGGCTCCAGCATTACCTCGGCCTGGTCCACCAGCAATAGTGCCACGAGAACCATTAGCGGAACCTCGATGGCTGCGCCACACGTTGCCGGAGTAGTCGCACTGTATTTAGACCAAAACCCCTCGGCATCAACCTCTCAGGTCGAAAGTGCACTGGAATCGGCTGCGGTATCGGGCAGATTAAGCAGCATCGGCAGCGGCTCGCCAAACTTGCTGGTGCAATCGCTTATTGGTGGCGGCAGCTCGTCTTCCTCGAGCTCCTCCTCTAGCTCTTCTACATCCAGCAGCTCTTCTTCAAGCTCCAGCTCCAGCAGTTCTGGCGGCAGCGGCCCCGAGCCAATTGACGCCGTCGTGGATAATATTTCCGTTGGACGAGGCAGCTGGACCCGCTACCGCCTTGAACTGGGAAGCGGCTATAGCGATTTGTCAGTCGATATTGCTGGCGGCTCAGGGGACGCTGATCTGTATGTTAATTACGGCTCGCCATCATCCCTCACTAATTATGACTGCCGCCCCTATACCGACGGCAACAGCGAATCTTGCGATTTTAGCAATCCGTCCAGCGGCATCTGGCATATCGACATTTACGGTTATCGAAGCGTGCAAGGGCTCAACTTGCGGGTAACTGCCGAGTAAGGCTCGCAATCTCGCTACCGCAGGGCCATTAAAACAGGGCCATTAAAATAGGATATATATTCGCCCGCGACAGCTAAAGCGCGACATAGGAGCCCAAAGCAACGCTTTGCGCTTTGCCAGGGAAGGCAACTCAAAAATGCCGAGGCCTGCGCCACACGCAAGCGCCGCCGTCCCGAGGCATCGAACAACCCCACCGACATCTAAAAAATACAGCGATCGTCGAAACCACAACTTAATCGAAACCGTAGCTTAATCGAAACCATAGCTTAATCGAAACCACAAGCTTAATCGATTAAGCTTATAGGCGTTATTTCGCTAAGATCTCAGTTTTTTATCCTCCTATCTAAATTTCTATTTCTAAATTTCTATTGGTGCAATAAGAACCGTAAAACCGCGCAAAATAGCTATCTTTAAAAGAACTTTTGCCTAAGTTACTTGTTGCAGCAACAGCGGCGATGTAAACTTAAACGGTTAACTAGTTTACGGGAAATGGGGAGCAACACGTTTACAGCCACCCATCGAATGTTAACCGGCACTGCCGCGAACCATCACCGCTCCAGCCCTATTGTCGCTATCGTGAAAGCCGCGAGAAAGCGCGCACAAGAAGGCCCCGGTATAAACCTTAAGATGAGCAGAATGAGGCCCGCCAATATGCCCTACACCACCGCAACCTCCTCGTTGTCGAGCCAAGGCTACTGCTTGTTGCAGCAGCACTTTAGCCCATCGCAATTGTCGGCCCTAAAGCGCGAGGCAGAGCAGCTCATTGAGCGCCACTACAACCGCGAAAATCTTGCCGCGCACAGCGTCTACCCCTCCGACTCCACCGAAACCCGCGTCAGCCACGCGATGATGATCTCCTCGGGCCCCAGCCCTTTCCCTAAAGTGGCTCACGACAATTGCCCCACAGTGGATAAACTGCTGCGCGACCACAATGAGTTGCTGCAAGAAATTAGCGGTTCTGCAGTGGACCCCGGTGCGCGCTGCATGCTCAATTATCAAAATTATTTTAGCGGCAGCAAACCGGTAGGCGAGCATTTCGACGGCGAATACATGCGGGCGCAAAAAGCCGAGGACGGCATCGAATTTAAATTGCTGGAGGGCATTTTGCCGCGCTATGTCGGCGTGCTGGTGATCGCCAATCAAAATCGCGGCAAGGGCACAGAGCTGGTGGACAACGCCAGCAAGGCCGTGCATCGCCCGCGCATGGATCCGGGAGACCTACTGTTGTTCGACAACCTGCGTCTGCGCCACCGAGTACCCACCATGGAACAGCCCCGCACCACTATTGGCCTGCGCAACTTTGACCATCAAGCGGTGCATTTTGCCGCGAGCGAAACGGACTTCCTCGCCGACGATTACCGCGAAATACCCGAGGGCTGGGTATCGAACTCGGTAGACTGCCGCGCCCGCTTCGCCGCTTTTATGCGCGATGAGTGGCCCCAGATGCAGGCCGACTACCAACACTATTTCTAGCTTAGCGGCACGCAAACTAGGCCCAATCGCGGCTCCTAAACCCCAGCACGGGTTCGAGCGCGAGCATTTGCCGCGTCGCCGCCCGCGTCACACACCCAGCGCCCAGCTTGAGGCAAGACAAAATGAGCACCAGCTTCGAACACTCACTGTGGCTGCAGCACAGCTGGGTAAATGCCAAAGCCCAAGTGGGCAGTGATCACTTTGCGGTATACGACCCCGCCAGTGGCGAGCGGCTTGCCAATGTGAGTGAAGCCGACAGCGCAGTAGTGAGCGCCGCGGTCGACGCCGCGTTCGCAGCGTGGCCATGCTGGCGCGATAGCGCCAGCTCACTGCGGCAGCAATACCTAGCGCAATGGGCCGATGCCTTGTACCAGCAGCGGCAGCTGTTAGCACAGATTATCTGCCGCGAAAGCGGCAAGGTATACCGAGAAGCAGAGGCCGAAATCCTCAGCTGTCGCAACACGCTCTTATGGTATGCCAGTGAGTGTCGGCGGCTTCAAGGGGAGCATATCGGCAGCGACAATAACTTACAGCGCTTTACCTGCAAGCAGAGTATTGGCGTTACCGCCTGCATCACCCCCTGGAACTTCCCGGCAGCGGCGGTGGTGGTAAAGGTGGGGGCAGCCCTGGCCGCCGGTTGCACGGTGGTGCTAAAACCCTCCGAAAAAACCCCACTAATCGCCCTGGCGCTCGCCTGGTTGGCACACCAAGCGGGCTTTCCCGCCGGCAGCGTTAACGTTGTTGCCACCTCGCGCCCGGCGATATTTGCCGGCGCCCTAGCAGACCCGCGGGTTGCCATGCTCAGCTTTACCGGCTCGACCGCGGTGGGCAAACACTTGTATAGCCAATGCGCTGCCACGGTAAAACGCCTTTCCTTGGAGCTTGGGGGCAATGCACCGTTTATTGTGTTTGACGACTGCGATATAAATACTGCTGTCGAGGGGCTGATTGGCGCGCGCTTTTACAATGCAGGGCAAATTTGTGTCGGCGCCAATCGAGTGTATGTGCAAAGCGGTATTTACCAACACTTTGCCACGGCGCTGGCAACTAAAGTGGCCGCACTTAAAGTGGGCGCAGGGCACAGGGCCAGTAGCGATTTCGGGCCACTCATTGACAATGCCGCAGCCGAGCGCTTGCAAGCTGCGGTGGATGACGCCATCGCCAAGGGCGCCAAACGACTGTGTGGCGGCAGCGCCGACCCTGAAAATCCGCGCATGTATGCGCCAACCGTGCTGAGCGATATGCAAGACAACATGGAAGCTTGTCATCGCGAAGTATTTGGCCCAGTGGCCTGCCTCTACCGCTTCGAAAATGAAGCGGAGGTACTTGCCAGAGCCAATGCCAGCCCCGCAGGCCTGGCCGCCTACGTGTATACCGCACAACAGAGCCGCCTATTTAGAATGAGCAAACAACTCGAAGCGGGTACTATTGGCGCCAACGCCACCCATGTGTTTGCCGATGAACTGCCCTTTGGCGGTGTCAAGCAATCGGGGCTGGGCCGAGAACACGGCAGCCAATGCCTGGAACCCTTCCTCGAAACCAAAAGCATTACTATGGGTATACAAACAGAATGAAAACTCTCAGCTGCCGCGAAACTTGGCTGGCGATGACACGCTTGAGTGCCGCCGGCGATCAGCGCAATTACACCCAAACCATCGCCATGGACGACTACCTTGTGGAAACCGAGCTGTTTCCCAAGCCAGTATTGGAAGCCTACAGTTGCTGGAACCTCGGGCAGCCGCTAAAGCCGCAGCAACAAGCCTATTTCAATAGCGAGCGCGGCGGCGGCCAGGGCGATTATCGCGAGGGCATGCCCGAAAAAATTGCCAATGTGGTGGATTGCCTGCGCCATTACCCCGCGTCGAAACGCGCACTGATCACCATTGCCAACCAGCCGATACCGGATCACCGCAGTGACGAACAGGCGAAATGCTTTCGGGAAATTCATTTCCATTTGGCCAAAGAGCCGGGTCGTAGTATCTTGAACGCCACCTGTTTTTTTCGCGCGCAAGCCGCGCTTATCTTCCCGAAAAACATCCATTTTATAGGTTCTTTAATGCACTCTATTGGGCAGCAGTTACCCCAGCAACCGCAGCTGGGCCAATTGTTTTACTTAACATCGCTTCTGGTTGCAGACAGAACCTGAGCCGCTCGACAACCATCGGATTGAAGTTTGACAACGCTTATCAGCCTGCTCGGCATTCTGAGCCTTTTATGTATCGCCTTCGGGCTCTCCAGCCACCGCCGCCAGGTTAATTGGCACACCGTGGGCGCAGCCTTTGCCCTGCAGTTTGCCCTGGGGGCCTTCGCTCTCTACCTGCCTCAGGGCAAAGTGGTACTCAACCACGCCTCCCTCGGCGTGAGCCGCGTGCTCAGCTATGCCAACGATGGCATTAACTTTTTGTTTGGCGATATCGGCCAGCAGAAACTGGGCTTTATTTTCGCTTTTAATGTGCTGCCGGTGATTATCTTTTTTTCCGCCCTGGTATCGGTGCTGTACTACCTGGGTATCATGACCTGGATTATTCGCATTCTCGGCGGGGCACTGCAAAAACTCTTAAAAACCAGCCGCGCCGAATCGCTGTCGGCAACCGCCAATATTTTTGTTAGCCAAACCGAGGCACCGGTGGTCATTCGCCCCTACCTGGCCAGCATGAGCCGCTCGGAATTGTTTGCGGTGATGGTGGGCGGCATGGCCACCGTGGCCGGCTCGATTCTCGCCGGTTACGTCGGCCTTGGCGTGGAACTGAAATATTTACTCGCCGCGAGCTTTATGGCGGCACCTGGCGGGTTTTTAATGGCCAAACTGCTGGTGCCAGAAACCCGAGATATCGCTGCTCGCCAGCACAGTGTTGTGAGTGCTGAGCAGTATGTGAATATCTTTGACGCCGCCGCCAGCGGCGCCAGCAACGGCATGAAGTTGGCGGTAAATATTGGCGCTATGCTGCTGGCCTTTATCGCCTTAATCGCCCTGCTCAACGGCCTGCTCGGCTGGCTGGGCTCCCTGGTGGGCTACCCTAACCTGAGCTTGCAAAACCTGTTAGGCCTTTGCTTCCAGCCCATTGCCTTTATGGTGGGCATTCCCTGGCAAGAAAGCGCCATCGCCGGCAGCCTTATTGGCCAAAAACTGGTGTTGAATGAGTTTGTCGCCTTTGTCGACTTCGCCAGTGTCAAACCGGGCTTAAGCGAGCACAGCCGCGCAGTGGTCACCTTTGCCCTGTGTGGCTTTGCCAACTTTTCCTCCATCGCGATCTTGCTGGGCGGCATCGGCACTATGGCCCCGCAACGGCGCAGCGATTTGGCGCAGTTGGGGCTAAGAGCGGTACTCGCGGCCTTTATGGCCAATTTAATGAGCGCCGCTATCGCCAGTTTTTTTCTCTCTCTAAGCCCCGCATTTGCCGCCGCATAAACGGCGGCGGTTTAAAATCCGTTTTCTCGCAGACGCTGCTGCAAAAAATCCCCGGCACTGATCGGCTCCACTTCCGCGCCGCCCGCAGCGCATTGCGGCAAACAACGCAATATCGCCTCGTTGTGCGGATGAACAAAAAATGGAATCGAGTAGCGCGCTCGACTGCGCTCTTGGGGGTTTACCACCCGGTGCACCGTGGCCGGCAGCCGATTATTGGTAATAAGCGCCATCATGTCCCCGGTGTCCACCACTAAGTCGTTGAGCTGGTTTTCTACCGCCAACCACTGACCATCGCGATCGAGAATTTGCAAACCGGCATCGGTTGCCCCCACCAACAGGGTCATCAAATTGATATCTGCGTGAGGTGCTGCGCGCAGCGCATCGTCGGGCTCATCGCCGGTCAGTGCCGGGTAGTGAATTAAGCGCTGCACAGAATTACCCTGCGCTATCAGGTCGGCAAAATAACCGCTGGGCAGCGCCATGGCGAACTCTAGAGCGGACAACAACCGCAAGGCACAGTGGTTTAACTCGCGGTGCAGGCCCAAGAAAAATTTACGAAACTCGGGCAATTCCGTGTCCGGCCAGCAATTTTTCGGGTATTTGTCGTAGTAGTAATCGGTGGGGCTCAGTTCTGGCCCCACGTGCCAATACTCTTTTAAGTCCGGCTGGCTAAAGCCCTTGGCGCTCTCGCGGCCAAAAGCAATATAACCGCGCTGCCCATTACCCATTTCATAGCGCGTTTTCTGCGCTTCGGGCAGCGCGAAAAGTTGCTCCGCCAGCTGATAAGCCCGCGAAAACGTGTGGGCCTGAATGCCGTGATCTGCAATCACCACAAAACCAAAGTCCGCCAAAGCGTCTAGCAGTTCCCCGGCAAATTGCTGCCGACAGGCTGGAGATCGATGACTGGCGAATTGCGCCAAGCTCAAGCGGGGTACTCGTCGTTTATTAGTCATAGCTAGTGTTTCGGTAATAGTTGCTGTTTTGGTAAAAGTTGCTGGTTTGGTAAAAGTTGCTGTCGGTAAAAGTTGCTGCTGTTGGTCAAAGTTAATGCCCTAAGAAATGCCCTAAGAAGTGTCGACGCCAGGAGCCACCCAACTCGATGGATGCAGGCGGCAGCAGCGGCCTAGAAACAGCCCATTGATTAGCGATAATCATTTAAATCAAAGTCCGCCGGCAGCAGCTCGCTAATTTGATGTTGTCGCACTTGATCGGAATCGCAAATAGAGATCACCGTAGCCTGCTTTGCAAACTCGCTAATTACCTGACGGCAAGCACCGCAAGGTGAAACCGGTGTGGCGGTGGGGGTATAAATAACCAGCGTGTCGAAGCTGCTCGCCCCGGCGCTGAGCGCGCTGAAAATCGCACTGCGCTCGGCGCAGTTACTCAAACCAAACGAAGCGTTTTCCACATTCACGCCGCTGTAAATGTTGCCGTCGTCGCCGCGCAGTGCGGCGGAAACTTTAAACTGACTGTAGGGCGAGTAACTGTGGCGATTGGCCTCGCGGGCACTTTGCTTTAGTTGTTCAAGTTGCTTCGTCATAGGAGGCCCTGTGGATTATCTGGCTAATTGAAGCGGATTGCTGAAGCGGCGCAATCGCGTGGCCGAGCGTATCAAGCGCTCGCAAAATATATTAACCGGTTAAGTCAATTGCCGCAAATATCTGAATCTCTGAGCTAAACCTCTTAACTCAACAAGCGGGCTTTTCCAGGAACTAGGGCGCCTTCGAACACACCAGAAACCCCGGAAGGCAAAGCTAACCTACATTAAATTTCGTGAAATATGGCGCGATCCCCCCCATAAAATGGCATTTTAGCGCCCGATTTGAGTTAAATCACGCAAGCTAGATTTAACAAACCCCAAAGAGCCATACCGAAAAAAATCGTAACCCAGCCAGGAATCGCGTTTGACGCGATCGACTTAATCGGTTAAGTTAATTGTTCGTTACCGGCAAATAACCCAACGAGTCTGCACAGTTAAATGTGTGGGTATTACTGTGCTGGTGTTGGCGTTGGTGTAGCTGTGTTGGTGCTACAGTGTTGGTGCTACTGTGTTGGAGTTACTGTGAAAGCGTGTTCCGCAAGGTTTAAACTTTCGCTATGAATACTCAAATGCTATGAGCACTGAAATGCTATGAGCACTGAAATGATAGGAATACTGAAATGATAGGAACACTGAAATAATAGGAGCACTGAAATAATAGGAACACTAAAATGAAACGCCTCGGGCTTTGAACCCCCCGAGCCAAAAACCCGACACATTGAACCTCCTGAAAGGCAATCTCACGGCTTGCGCGCAACACAGCGCAAAGGGGCCGATAGCGGCAATTCAAATATTATTCAACGTCTATGAAGCAGCGGCGCTAGGCTTTTTTAAGAGGCCCCAAAAACAATTGCGATTTGGCAAGAGGATATCCACATGCTTGACAAAGACATCAGCGAGCCGAGCTATACCCGCGCGGATCATATCCGCCTAACGTCTCACGCCCTAGACATGCCCGTTAAAGCCCCCGAGCTGCGTTGGTTCGCCCGCAGCCCGACACAGCGCGGCCCGGTAATAGGCACCATTTCAGATAAACAGCAACGCAATTGCATTGGCAGCCACAGCGGCAGTTACGCCGTCTACCGCGCGCTCTCCATTGCCTCCGGACGCTTCCAAAGCAATCACCGGCCAAATTTGCACAACACCCAACCCACCCACCTGGTGCCACCGCAAGACTCATGGTTCGCAGCGGGAAAAATCATTTCTCTCGACCCCTGGGGTGCCAATATCGTCGACGCTTTCGCAGATTACTTAGAGCGCGGCTGCAACATTCAACCCAGCATTGCCATCACCCAAGCCTATCTCAAGCTGCCAGAAATTCATCAGGCAATACGCGAAGCTCGACTCCCGGTCGACGGTCATTTTGTTAAAGCCAATGGCGATGTCAAAGTGACCAAAATCGCCATCGATCCGGTTTGGTACCTGCCCGGCTTGGCGCAGCGTTTTAATGTCGAGGAAGGCGAGCTGCGCAAAGTGCTGTTCCGCGAAACCGGCGGTATGTTTCCAGAGTTAGTCACCCGCCCCGATTTAAAAGTGCTGCTGCCACCTATTGGCAGCACCACCGCTTATGTGTTCGGCTCGCCGGCGGACCTGTGCCGCAGCGATGTTGAACTCACCTGCCGCGTGCACGACGAATGCAATGGCTCCGATGTATTTGGCTCGGATATTTGCACCTGCCGCCCCTACCTTACACACGGCATCGAAGCCTCGATTAAAACCGCGCAAAACGGCGGTGTCGGCCTGGTGGTGTACTACCGCAAGGAAGGCCGCGCACTGGGAGAAGTGACTAAGTTTTTGGTGTACAACGCGCGCAAGCGCCAAGTGGGTGGCGACAGCGCAGCAACCTATTTCGAGCGCACCGAGTGTGTCGCCGGGGTGCAAGATGCGCGCTTTCAAGAGTTAATGCCCGATGTACTGCACTACTTCGGCATTAAAACCATTCACAACCTGCACTCAATGAGCAATATGAAATACAACGCCATTACCGGCAGCGGCATCGAGGTAAAAAATCGTCTGAGTATTCCAGAACATCTGATCCCGGACGACGCCTTGGTGGAAATCGAGGCGAAAAAAGCCGCCGGTTACTTCAGCGCAGACCAGGCCAAGAGCGAAGACAAGCTGGCGCTGGTGAAAGGGAGAAATCTGGATGAATAACACCGCGTTTTTGTCGCAGGCCCCAGCGGGGCAGCGGAGCCAACCAGTATGACAGCAGAGCCACTTTCGCAAACCGCCACGGCGCCAAATTCGGTGGATTTTTTCTTGAGCCCGGCGGCGGTGCGCCAGCGCTGCACCCGGATTTATGAGCGCGCCTGCGAGGGCCACGGTCACTTTGCAGTACACCCGGAAAAACTCGACCAAGTCGCCGCTTTCGTGATTGCGGTGATTGAGCAAAACTACCCGGATAAAAACGTGCCCTACCATTCGCGCTGGCGCCATTTCGAGGTGGGCGATCACAGCCAGTTGCAGCAGTTTAACCAGCACTGCGCCGACCTCGATCCGCACAGCCGGGCCCAGCTGGGGCTGGAATTGATCCTGCCCTCGGTGCTGGTGGACGCGGGAGCTGGCGGACAATGGCAATACGCCTCTGGCAACCGGTTAACCGTGGGACGCTCTGAGGGGCTGGCCCTCGCCAGCCTGGATATGTTTTTAAGCGGCGGCCTGTCGCAGCGGGCAACGCCGGAATGCAGCGCCGATGGCTTGCGCGCAATCAGCGAAGCGCGCTTTGCGCAGTACTTCAAAGTCAGCCCCAGCAATCCGCTGCTCGGCGTCGCCGGGCGCGTTCATTTGCTGCGGCAACTGGGCGAAGTTATTGCCGCGCAACCGGAAATATTCCCCCGACAACGCCTGGGGGACTTACTGGATTTTATTATTCAACAGTGCGGCCCCAAGCCCAACGCCGACCAGCTGCTAACGGTCATTTTAAAAGTGTTTGCCGATATCTGGCCCGGTCGCCTCAGTTTGCAGGGCAAAAACCTAGGGGATACTTGGCACTACGCCCCACTCGGCGAGGCCGAGCAGGGCTATGTGCCGTTTCATAAACTGAGCCAGTGGATTACATATTCGGTGGTAGAAACACTGGAAAAAAACGCTTTTCCAGTGAGTGAACTCGAGCAACTTACGGGCCTGGCCGAGTACCGCAACGGTGGTTTAATGCTCGACTCGGGGCTAATTAGTTTGCGAGACCCCGCGCTTGCGCAACACACCTGGCCACCGTCGAGCGAGGTCATTATTGAATGGCGCGCACTCACCGTTTGCCTCTTGGATAAAGTCGCCGCTTGCATTCGCGACCAATGGCAACTCAGTGCCAATGACCTGCCCTTAGTTAAAGTGCTCGAAGGGGGGACCTGGGCTGCCGGCCGCAAATTGGCCCAGCAACAGCGCGGCGACCTCAGCCCACCGTTAAATATCGCCAGCGACGGCACCGTCTTTTAAGTGCCTGGGAACTTATTATGCCTGTGACTCTTGTCGACAACCCCCTAATGCGCCATAAACTCGGTACCTTGCGCAACAGCGAAATTGCCTCGGATACTTTTCGCCGCACCCTGGCGCAAATGAGCGTGCAGATGTTCTACGAGGCCACACGGGATTTAGACAGCCACCCGCAAACCATCAATGGCGCCTTTGGCAGCACCGAAGTGCAACGCATTAACCGCAAAATTATTTTAGTGCCATTAATGCGCGCCGGCCTGGGAATGTCGGACCCAATACTAGAGCTCTGGCCCGATGCCTCGGTAGGGCATATCGGTATTTACCGCGACAAATTTTTAAAAAATACCGTGGAGTACTTTTTTAAACTGCCCAAAGATGTCGGCCAATCTCGCATTTATATTCTAGACCCAATTATTGCTACAGGCGATACAGCCATTGCCAGCATCGATCGCCTCAAAGAAGCGGGTTGCAAAAATATTTGCTTTTTGTCGCTACTGGCTTCCGAAACTGGAAAAAATGCGCTAATGCACTTTCATTCCGATGTTAATTTATTCACCATATGCACCACAGATACCTTAAACGAAGCCGGCTATTTGCAACCCGGTATTGGCGATGTATGCTCTCGCTATTACAACTCTCAATAACAAGCCTCAATACAACCTTTAACTCATTGCAACCCTTAACTCATTGAAACCCTTAACTCATTAAATAGGTAGATCGTTCGCACAACATAATGACGGCCCTTAAAATCTAGTCGTTGTCTCGGCATACCTTGATTAACGTACCTTGATTTTACAGAGCTATATAAACATTTTCTCAAAGGCGTGTGGCCGGGCACCGCGTGTTATCGCCACCCCGTTAACGCCTTTGACTACAGATAATCCCCGTAGCGATTCACAGGTAGGCCTTATGAGCACGCCCCTAAGTGCCCATGGCAATTGGCTGCGCCTTAATAGCGCGGCTATTCGGCGTTGCAGCGTCTTGCTAAAAACAAACATTGACGCACTCCCAGCCCCTAAATCTGAAACGCTGCAGCTACAAAACATCTAGAATTTAAGGTATTAGTTTGTCTAATTGTAAAATTATTGCTATTGCCGGTGGAAGCTGCTCAGGAAAAACCACCATTGCAAAATCTCTCAGCCTCATGCTTAGCAGCCACCACTGCGATTTAGTTTTTCAAGATAATTACTATCGAGGTTTGGCGAGTATCGTCAACTTTGATGTGCCCGAGGCCATCGAATTTGAACTGATGGCCGCTCATCTCCAACAATTGAAATCCGGTCGGTCGATTGCCATGCCCACCTACGACTTTGCAAGCCATCGCCGCCAACAGGCAACCCGTGAGGTCAAGGCGAGCTCGGTGATTATTGTCGACGGCATATTAATACTGCACGCCCCGGAACTGCGCGATGTTTTCGACTTTAAAGTGTTTATCGAGTGCTCGGAAGCGGAGCGGCGCAACCGCCGTTTAATGCGCGATTGTCGCGAGCGCGGTCGCAGCGAAGCTGAAGTATTGGCGCAGTTTAATTCTCAAGTGGCACCTTTACACGACAAGTATGTGGAGCCCTCGAAGCAATATGCCGATCTTATTTTTCCGGAGTCGCAAACCGCCGATACCGACAGTGACAGTTATCGCCGCTTATTGAATTATTGTTTGGGCAGCGAGGCCCATAAAACACCGGCTGGCTAGTTTTAACCTAAATTAATCAGTTGGATCGTAGCGAGGGCGTTCAAGGGGCTGAAATTAGAGTGAATTTTTTAACTTTTGTGGCAAATTCATAGTCACTCTATGGGTGCAGCCACAAAATTGAAAAAACGCTTTAGTTTCAGTTCATTGGGCGTCCGCAGTAGATTCAACTGATTAATTTAGGTTTAAAGTTGCTTAACACTGCTGCGGTCCACAAGGTGCACATCGAGCACTAATTCGCACACCGTGGCCGCGGGTGATTCAATGCGCTGCAACAGCATATTAAAGGCCGATTGGCCGATGTCTTGAATCGGCAACACTACCGTGGAGAGCGCCGGCACGACCAGCTCAGACCATTCGATGGAATCGAAACCGATAATGGATACCTGCTCCGGTACCGGGATATTAACACTGTGTAGTAAGCGCAAAGCACCAATTGCCAGGGTGTCGTTAGCGGCAACAATGCAGCTGATATCACTGTGAATAATTTGCTGAGCAATGTGCTCTGGAATGGCCATCTCGTATTCCAGGGAAAAATCCCAAACCACCTCAACCTCGTTGCCGAGCGCGTCGTACAGGCTTTGGCGACGAATGGCGGCGCTGGCGCTGCGCTCGGGCCCGGAGAGAATACCCACGCGACGGTGGCCTTTATCGCGCAATAATTCGGCTTGCAAGCGGCCACCTTTTTGCGAATTGGCATATACGCAATCGAAGCCGGCGATGGCTCGGTCGGTCATCACTACCGGACAACTCAAGGGGTTATGCTGCAGCGAGCGGCTATCATCGAGGGGGCACCAAATAACCCCCTCTACGGCATGCTGATGCAAACGCTGAATACCGCGGGCTTCTTCCTCTAGGTTATTGCAGGCATCCACCAAGAATACTGCATAATTGTGGGCATTCGCCGCCTTAACTACCGCTTGCGCCATTTTCGGGAAAAAGGGGTTGCACAGGTCTGGTAGCACTAAACCGATGGTGGCGGTTTTTCCAGTACGGGTGGCTATTGCCAGGCGGTTTTCCTGGTAGCCCAGCTCTTTGGCATAACGCAAAATGCGTTTTTTGGTGGCGGCTGAAACAGAACCCGAATTATTTAAAACGTAGGAAACAGTGGTTTTCGAGACACCGGCTTTATCGGCAATATCCTGTGTGGTAATTCGGTTTTTAGTCATGCTGGTTAGTTGCCCAAGCTCCGTGGCCAAGAGTCCACAATTAGCAAAACCGCATAATACTATGGGGTTTTGCCCTTCGCTACCGGTAAGTCGACCTTATTGTCGCGCGCCGCAACCTCGCACAACGAACCGCGAGGCTTGTCAAAGGGCGCAGCATAATATTAGCATCTGTAGCGTTTGATATTTAGGCCTCATGAGCACGCCCCTTTTTACTCTTGGCGGTGTTGCTCCGCCAAGGGCACTTAGGGGCGTGCTCTTGAGGCCTAAATATCAAGTGTTTTGGGTATATGCAATGTTAGGGTTTAGTTAGCAGCAAAAATACACTTTTTAAATCGATAAGCAATTTGGGGGTTACAATCAATGGTATTCAAACAAAGGTTTTTCTACAGCTGTGGTTTTTGCTGCGTGTTGCCGCTGCTGCCCAGCGCCAAGGTGCTAGGCCAAGAAAATAGCAGCGCCGACAATCAACTAGAAGAAATTATTGTCACCGCGACTAAGCGAGACCAAAGTATTTATGAGGTTCCCACCGCACTCAGCGCCTTTCAGGGCGACACACTGGCGCAGCGCGGTGTTATAGATATTATCGACATTGGTAAATTTGTTCCCAATCTCAATATCACGCAATTTTCTGCCGGGCACAACGCGTCATCCAACCCCTTTATTCGCGGTATTGGCTTGCAAGACCATCTGATAACCACCGACCCGGGGGTAAGTGTTTATGTGGACGGCGTGTATTTAGGTAGGCAGGTAGGGCAAAATTGGAATCTCACCAATATTGAGCGCATCGAAGTGTTGCGCGGTCCTCAGGGCACACTGTATGGGCGTAACTCCATTGGCGGTGCCATTAATATTATTACCAAACAACCGGGTGCCGACCCAGGTAATAAGGCCAGTGTTGAAGTGGGTAGCCGGGAGCGTGTGAACGCGGATTTTTTTAGCGATTTTACGCTGGGTGATACCACCGCCCTGAGTATAAGCGGCGGTTACAAAAGCCGCGGTGGCGTGGGCGAATTTACCACCTTGGATAATCCCGGTGTCGAAGTGGGCGAAAACAGCGATATATTTGGTCGCGCCGCTTTTTTGTGGCAAGTAAACGAACAATTTTCAATTGTTTTAAGCGCCGATGCCAATAGTGCTGAAGGCGGCTTGCGCCCCTACGATACCCTGATCGACGAGCTGCCCAATGGCGCACTGTTTCAGGCGGGTTTGCGCAACGCCGACCAGGGAGCAAACCCCTATGACAACGCCACCGGCCAGCCGGAGGTTGCCGAAGTGAGCAACGAGGCCAGCGGCATCGCCCTGAATATGACCTGGGATGTGAATAGTAATTACCGTGTTAAATTCATTGCCAGTGAGCGCAGTTCCGAGTATGAATCTGGCTTAGACGACGACGGCCTGCCTGTGAATTTTTTGGTATTTCCCGAAACTGGCAGCGCGGACCAACGCTCCATAGAACTGCAACTCAACGGCGACTTCGGCTCCCTGGATTTTGTCTCCGGCCTTTACAGCTTCCGCGAAGAAGGCGAAAACAACCAAACCGATACCTTTTTCAACGGTAACGGCCCCAGCCCCTTTTACCTCGCCCAGGAAGTGAATAGTCTTGCCGCCTTTTTCAATATCGGCTTCGACGCAACGCAACAATTGCGCCTTTCTCTGGGTATGCGCTACACCCAAGATGAAAAAGAGGCCGAGGCCGATGTGGGGATCGGACTAACCACCGCCGAGGATGACTGGGATGAACTCACTTGGGACCTCTCGGCGGTTTACCGCTTCGCCAACGATCTGCGCCTCTACGGCAGTATTCAATCGGGCTATCAATCGGGGCAATTTCCGGCGCGGCCATTTTGCCTATTTGGCGACCCCAACTGCTTCGTCGCCAGCGAAAATATTACGGCAGTCAACTACGAAGTAGGCCTTAAGGGGCAACCGCAAAATTGGCTGCAAATGAGCGCGGCATTTTTCTACACCCTTTACGACGAACTTCCCTATCAGGTAAGCTCCACCACCGAGGGCGGTTTTAGCACCAGTAACTTAGTGGTAGAACAGCGCTCCAGCGGTTTTGAATGGGAGAGCACCTTGCTGCTAGCCAAAGGCTTTAGCCTGCAAAGCGCTCTGGGTTTAATCGATATCGAGGTGGAAGAGCAAGGCGGCGTGCGCCCGGTGGCCCCTTTAACCCCCGAGGTCACCTTTTCCTTTGCCCCCGAGTGGAACCTGCCGCTCGCCAGCGGTGCCGCTATTATCAGCCGCGTCGACTACTCGTTTCGCGACCAGATGTTTGGCGAGCCCAGCGATGATCCAGGTCGTTTTACACTGATTGACAGCCGCGAATTAATTAATTTCAATATCGCTTATCACAGCGCTGCAGATAATTGGCAAGTGGCATTCTACGGTCGTAATATCTTCGATGAAAAATACGATGATGCCAGACTCAATACCGGTGACTATGTATTGCGTATGTTAAGTAATGATCGCAGCGAATTTGGTCTGCGCTGGAGCGCTCAGCTTTAACCTTGGCGCTCAGCTTTAACCTTGGCGCTCAGCAGAGCCGAGAGACTGGGTTTTACAAGCCATTGATGTCAATCTGCTCCTTGTTTAATTGCGGCGGAGCATAATTGTGCACTTTGGAGCGCGAGCCCTCGCCAATGGCTTTGCGCGGGTAAAACAGGATCTTTTGGTCTTGATCATCGACAAACACTTGGTCTAGTGCCGCTCGTATTTCACTGAGGGTCTTTTCCAAGTTTTTGTTAAAGTCGGGGCGCTTTCTAATGGCGTGTCCAAGCTCAGTCATACGCCGAAAATAAGTTTCACACAACTGCAACAGCTCCGGTGGCAAGTTTTTAGCGGGGCTTAAAAATACACCGGGCCTGTCACTGCAATACTCGATTAGCGCCAAATAAAAACACAGCGGCTTATTGGCCATTTCTGCACGATTGTCGCTTTGTATATGACGCAAACTTCGACTGTGTAGGTCTATGTTTAATACCTTCGCCGCACCGTTGCGCGCCTGAGGCTGCCGCTCATTGTGGCTTTCTGGCAGCATTGGTTTTTTCTTGGCTTGTTGGGCGCGGCTGCCGGTTTTGTAAAAACCACTGAAAAGGCTGAGTAACAGCGCCGCTGCGATAGGCAATAAACTCAAATGCTGATGCCATGATACGCCGGGGTTTTGATACTGTAGGTAGGCGCCGGAAGGCAAAAATAATGTATTTTTGCTTTGCGGCAATGCATGGGCCTTAAAGCGAATGTTGTTTACCGCCAGCGGCCAACCTTGCGTTTTAATGTACTTATTTAACAACGCAATATAATTATCCAGGCTTTCTACATTCAGAGCGTGTATTTCACCGGCCACCTCATTGCTCGCTAAGTCTATCGACACGCGCAATTTAATTTCTTCCAACATTTGCTGGTTTAGCTGAGTATAGTGGTAGCGAGAAAACGCATAGAAGAGCAATTCAAGCACCAAGCTTAAACAGAGCCATAAACCGAAGGTGTAGCGAAGCCGGGGCCGGGGTAGCCCTCTCTTGTCCATTTATTGGCCGACCGCAGTTTCACGAGCCAAAGCGCGGGTGACACCGGCACAATTCAAGGTGTTTACCTGCTCGATCTTTTTAAAATACGGGGTATCATTCTGCTTACCCAACCCCAACAAAGCCTCTTGAACCGCGCAGAACAGCTGATCGTTTTTGCCAGTCATTTTTAGGTACCAAGAGGCACCTATAATATCATCGGAAATTTGTGTGGTATAACGTTGATAGAAACGGTCTTTATCCTCTTCCCCCCAATATGATGAAATAATATCCACTTCCCCCGACTCCAGCATATTGCGTAAATTGCTGTGGGAACTGGCGTACACCAACTTAAGTTTATCCAATGACAAGCCCAAGCGGTTAAAAACCTGCTTCGGAATCATGTGTGCAGAGCGACTGGTAGGGTAATCCACAAGGCCAATGGTTTTATCGATTAAATACTCTTTAGAAACAATTGGCTTCTCTTTTAAGCTTATAAAAAAGGCCTTATAGCTTGGATAGGTGGCAATCTTGGTGTAACCATGGGTTTGCTCCGCTTTGAGGGCCTGAATAAAACTTTCTTTTACCAAAACCAAGTCGGCAATGCCCTTGCCCAATAATTGCAGGGTATTTTCGTCGCTTACTCCCCAGTAGCCCTTAACCGACCCGTAAAGCCTTTGGATGGCGGGGTTTTGACAATAAATCTCGGCTAACTGACGCACCAATTGCTCACCGCTGCCGTAAATATAAAACTGCGCGGGTTTGCCCCTGGGAATACTGCAAACCGACTGCTGTGAATCCAAGGCTGGGATAGCACCCACCTCGACACCATGGCGGTTTTGTGCCCACCACCAAAGCGTAAAAATGGTGCAAACGAACAAAAACAGGGCCGCCGCGTTCATCGCGGTACGTTTTGGCAACACTATGTCCCTCACTCTATTTACCGCCCTTTAAATAATTTTACTTGTTACCCCCAACCAACTGATTGTAAACAAGTATTAATAAGTAATTATGAATTTCCGCTGTCATGTAACTTTCATAATGAATATGCATATTTCCTGCAAGTTTAACGCTTTAATGCGAAGTACCGTCGAGCCCTGTTCACTATGCATAACCACAAAGCAGCACGCTTTATCTGTCTTATATTTACATGTCTATTTACATGCCTATTAACTGCCAGCCCAGTCTATGGCTGGGGGAAAAACGGTCATCGCATTGTGGGCTTAATCGCCGAGCGCCATCTCACCGACACAGCCAAAGTCAAACTCAAGCCCCTTCTCGGCGGCGACACACTGCCGGAAATCACCACCTGGGCCGATGAAATGCGCTCGTCCCCAGAAGCGTTTTGGCAAAAGGAAACGCCGCGCTGGCACTATATCAACCTCGATCAGTGGTCGGAATTCAAGCAATACCGGGCCAGCGTTCCTTATACCAAAGCGGTAACCAATATTTACAACGCCATATTGCGTTGTATAACGGTTTTGCAAAGCGAGCAATCCAGTCAAAGCGAGCGGGAAAAGTACCTGCGCATTCTTACCCACTTGGTGGGCGACGCCCACCAGCCTTTACATGCCGGGAGAGCGGCGGACCGCGGCGGCAACAATATTACCCTGTACTTTTTCGGCGAGCGCACCAATCTGCACGCACTTTGGGACAGCAAGCTTATTGAATCTGAAAAGCTATCGTTTACCGAATTCAGCGATTTTATCGATACCGGCGATAGTGATCTCATTAGCCGCTATTTAAGCAGCTCGATATCCGGCTGGCTGCAAGAATCCCAGCAGCTCGCCACTCAGATCTATGCCGTAAAGGCTGCCCCCGATCAACGCTGGCAATACCTCTACGACCATCTGCCCACCGTTAAGCAGCGCCTGCTGCAAGGGGGGATTCGCCTAGCTGGGCTGCTCAATTTACTGTTCGATCCAAAAGCAAGAGCGGGTATCCATGCAATACCCGCCAATAAACTTAATTAAATGAACTTATTATTGGGGTAACAACAATGAATAGATCTTTCAAAGCCAGTTTAATCGCCGGCGCCATTGCCGCTGCGATCAACACCAGCTCAGTGTATGCCCAGTCGACCTTTTCGTCCATCCGCGGCAAGGTCAGCGACGAACAGGGGCAGGCGCAAAGCAACGTCTCGGTGAGCGTGGAAGATACGCGAACCGGGGTGGTGCGCAGCTACACCACCAATGCCAGCGGCAGTTTTTTCGCCTCTAACCTGCCGGTAGGTGGCCCCTATAAAGTCACTGTTGGCGATCGTGAGCCGGTACTGGTGGAATACCTGGGCTTGGGCGACATTTACAAATTGAATTTATCTGCCGCGGACGTTTACGAAGAAGAGATACTGGTACTGGGCACCGTCAACGCGCCGGTGGACACCGCTTCCGGCCCAGCCGCTACCTTTACCTCGACAGATTTACGCGAAAACCTGGCTTTAAACCGCGATATTAAAGATGTTTACTCCCTCGACCCCCGCCTCTCTATAGACGACCCCTCTCGCGGCGGCGGCTCTTTGAACTGCGCCGGCAAGCACCCGCGCTTTAGCAGTGTGACCCTAGACGGCGTAAGTTACAACGACCGCTTTGGGCTGAACGACAACGGCTATGCCACCGCCTCCGGCATGCCCTTCCCTTTCGACGCCATCGAAAATGTCGCGGTAGAGTTGGCGCCGATGGATGTGAGCTACAGTGGTTTCTCCGCCTGTAATATTAATGCGGTCACCAAATCCGGTAGCAACGAGTGGCACGGCACCGCCTTTTTCGAGTGGAGTAGCGACGATTTGCGCGGCGATAGCGTGTTTATTGAAGGCGAAGCTGTCGACACCGGGGATGACCAAGCCTTTGACGAGCGCAAAAAAGGTATTGCCTTCGGCGGCCCGATTATTAAAGACAAGCTGTTTTTCTTTGCCGCCTACGAAGATACAACCAGCCCGCGTTTTATCGCCTCGGGCCATCAGGGCTCGGGTAATGGGGAGGAGCGCGAGTGGCTGAGCCAAGCGGACTTCCAACGCATTCAACAAATTGCCCAAGAGGTGTACGACTACGACCCCGGCGGGCAGCCCGGCAACGGCGTGCTCGAAGAGCAAAAATATATGCTGCGCAGCGATTGGTCCATTAACGACCAGCACAACGCCAGTTTTATTTATAACTACTACGACGGCACCGAAGATCGCGCCTCCGATAGCGACGACAATGAATTTGAATTTGCCAATCACTTTTATGTAAAAGGTTCGGAATCGATTACCTATACAGCGAAACTCACCTCACAGTGGAGCGACGCCCTATCGACCGAGCTATATTTTAGCACGACCGAAATGAAAGACTCGCAAGTAACGGTGGGACCCAAAGATTTTGCAGAAATGCAGATTAGCGTGGGCGCCGATAACGTGGTGTATTTGGGTGCCGACGACTCTCGCCAAGCAAACTCCCTCAACACGCAATCGGACTACTTTAAAGTTAATGCACAGTACCTGTGGCAAGATCACCTGTTTACTGCAGGTTTTGAACGGGAAAAGCTGGAAATATTTAATTTGTTTGTTCAGCAGTCGCGAGGCGGTGAATACCGCTTCTTCAACGACGAAAACGCCATCAACAACCCCAGCGCTTGTGACAATTTAAGCGCAGAGCAACGGCGAGATAACCCCGACTGCGCACTCACCGGAATCGATAACTTTGAACTGGGTTTGGCCAGTCAAACCTATTACAGTAGCGGCGGCGGCAGCAATATTGCTACAGATGCCGCAGCCAACTTTAGCAACACGCTAAACAGCCTGTATATTCAGGACGAATTTTACTATGCGCCGGCTTCTCTCACCTTAGTGGGCGGCTTGCGCTACGAATTCTTTACCAGTGATGACTCGCCAAATTTTAATCCGGTGTTTACCGAAGCTAACGGTGTGCGCAACGATGCAAATATCGATGGCCTGGATATTTTACTGCCACGCTTGGGGGCCACGTGGGAGGCCGCAGACAACTTGGTGGTGCGCGGCGGCATCGGACGCTTTTCTGGCGGAAATCCCAATGTGTGGATTTCCAACGCCTGGAGTAACGACGGCGTGACTAAGGTGGATGCGCAAGATCGCGCAGGCTTGAGCCTGTTCGACATACCGCTCGGCGGTGCAGGTCGTCCCGGCTACGATGTGCCGCAGCAACTCCTCGATTTTGTTGGCAGCGTTACCCCCGAAGACGGCACCAATAACGGCGTGGTGTTGCTGGACCCGAACTACAAACAGCCCTCGGAGTGGAAATACTCCCTGGGCGCCGACTACTTTTTTGATAACGGCATTAAACTGCAAGGAGATTTACTGTATTCCGAGCTTAAAGACTCCGCCATCTATGTCGATTTATCGCAATCGGTTGTCGGCAGAACCCGAACCGACCAGCCGATTTACGACTACACCAATGGCACCGATAATTTAATGCTAACTAATTCGCAGCGCGATGCCGATTCCTACACCCTATCGCTAATTGCCAGCAAAAGCTTCGACTTTGGCTTGGATGCCATGCTCGGCTACGCCTACACAGAAGGCGAAGATATTAGCTCGATGACCTCGGCAGTGGCCGGCTCCAACTTTGAGAATAATG
>JAHQVY010000248.1 GCA_019634095.1 Cellvibrionaceae bacterium | reverse complement strand
TCGGCATTTTCTACTAAGTCGGCGGCGATTTCCAGTAAGTTGAGGGCGCGCCGCGCATCGCCATCCGCTGCGGCACACAGCAACTCTGCCGCAGCAGCGCTTAAGCGCAACTGGCGATCACCCAAGCCCAGTGGAGCGCTCAGGGCGCGCTGTAACAAAAGCTGCAGCTCCGGCTCCGAAAAACTTTGCAACACATACACCCTACAGCGCGAAAGCAAGGCGTTGTTTACTTCAAATGAGGGGTTTTCCGTGGTGGCACCTACGAAAATTAAGGTGCCGTCTTCCACGTAGGGCAGAAAGGCATCTTGCTGGCTTTTGTTAAAACGGTGCACTTCGTCGACAAACAAAATAGTGGCACGACCGTCCATTTGCCGCTGTTGCTGCGCCGAACTCACCGCGGCGCGAATATCTTTGACACCGGCCAACACCGCCGACACCGCTAAAAACTGCGCGTTAATTTCTCGGCTTAACAACTTTGCTAAGGTGGTTTTACCCACCCCTGGCGGCCCCCAAAAAATCATCGAGTGTATTTGCCCCTGCTCGATAGCGCAGCGCAGGGGTTTATCCGGCGCCAACAAGTGCTGCTGACCAATATAGTGCTCGAGCGTTTCTGGTCGCAGCCGGGCCGCGAGCGGAGCAAAGCGATTCGGCTGCGCGCTTTGCGAAAATAAATCCTCAGTCATTGACTATAACGTCGGTGCCTTTTGGTGGGGTAAAGTTAAAGATTTTTTTCTTAATTTTTTTATTTAACTTGTGATTATCAAACGCGACTTGGGTGGTTTGGCCCAGTTTGTCGTGAATCGAAAATTGGGTCAGTTTGTCGTTATCAAAAATAAACACCATTTTTGCAAAGTCGCTTTGATTGAGCGGGGTCAGCTCAAAGCGCTGTTGTTTTTTATTGCTCAGTGGCGTTTCCACCACTTGATACTGACGCTTAATCGAGGAAAAATCGCCGCTGAGGATCTCTGCCGGTGTGTTTTGCAGCTGGTTGTTTGAGCGAACCGTTACCTGCTCCAAATCGGCGTCGTAAACCCAAAGTTTGCTACCGTTACTTACAATAAGCTGCTCGTAAGGCGGTTTTACTTGCCAGTAAAAATTCCCAGGTTTTTGCAGTTTGATATCCCCTTCAGACTGCTGCAGCACTTTGCCGCTGCGGTCGGTAAGCACTTGTGAAAATGTCGCTTGCAAGCTTGAGATATCAGAAAGATGTTGAATCAATCGATTCGAGGCCTCACTGGCAGCCCAGCTAATATTTGCCAAAAGGGCAAGCAGCGCCGCCAACAATATGTTAAATCGCGTTTGCATAGGGTATCTACTTTTGTTGATCGCTAGTGTTTCGGGGGCGGCGGAGCCAGCACCTCTCGGTTGCCATTGCTACTCATGGCAGTCACAACGCCTGCCCCCTCCATATCTTCAATTAACCGCGCCGCCCGGTTATAGCCGATACGCAATTTGCGCTGCACCGAGGAGATGCTCGCCTTGCGCGATTCGGTGACAATCGCTACCGCCTGGTCGTAGAGCGGGTCGGACTCGGCTTTATCGCCACCTTCGTTGCCATCGCTAAATCCCGGCACGGGAATACTGTCCACCATATCGCTGAGAATATCCTCGAGGTAGTCGGGCTTGCCGCGTTTTTTCCAGTCGGCCACCACTTTATGCACTTCGTGGTCATCGATAAATGCACCGTGAACCCGCACCGTATGCGCGGTGCCCGGCGGCAAAAACAACATGTCGCCATGCCCCAACAACTGCTCGGCGCCGCCCTGGTCGAGGATAGTGCGAGAATCAATTCTCGACGACACCTGAAAAGCTATGCGCGTGGGCACGTTCGCCTTGATCAAACCGGTAATGACATCCACTGAGGGGCGCTGGGTGGCCAGTACCAAGTGGATACCCGCCGCGCGTGCCTTCTGCGCAATACGCGCAATCAATTGCTCCACTTTTTTGCCGACAATCATCATCATATCGGCGAATTCGTCGATCACCACCACAATGTAGGGCATGCTCACCAGGGGCGGCGCCTCTTCATCGCTGCCAATACCGGCTTCTTCTGGGTTCCACAGCGGGTCCAGTAAGGGCTTACCCGCTTTATTGGCATCGCCCACCTTTTTGTTAAAACCGGAAAGGTTGCGCACGCCCAGCGCAGCCATTAGTTTATAGCGGCGCTCCATTTCACCAACACACCAGCGCAAACCGGTGGCGGCGTCTTTCATATCGGTAATCACCGGTGTGAGCAAGTGGGGAATACCGTCGTAAACCGATAGCTCCAACATTTTTGGGTCCACCAAAATCAGACGCACTTCTTCCGGAGTGGCCTTGTACAACATGCTCACCAGCATCGAGTTAACGCCCACAGATTTACCCGAACCCGTGGTACCCGCTACCAACAAGTGAGGCATTTTGGCCAAATCGGCCACCACCGCCTCACCGGAGATATCGTGACCCAGGGCGAGAGTTAATGGCGATTTGTGCCGTTCGTAGGCTGCAGAGGCAATCACTTCACTCAATCGCACCATCAGCCGCTCTTGGTTGGGGATCTCAATCCCCACCACCGATTTGCCTTGAATAATCTCCACCACGCGCACACTGCTCACGGCTAGAGAGCGGGCCAAATCCTTTGACAAATTGCTGATCTTACTCACTTTTACCCCGGGGGCCGGCTGAATTTCGAAACGCGTCACCACCGGCCCGGGCAATACTTCCACCACCTCCGCAATAACATTGAAATCCTTCAACTTTAGCTCCAGCAATCGCGAAATTGCCTCCAGCGACTCTTCCGAATAGCCGATTTCTTTGTCGACCACCGTTGCGTCTAGCAGGGCTATGGGTGGCAATTCGCCCTCCGGAGGCGACTCGTCGAATGTCAGGGTTTGCTGGGTTGGCTGTTTTTCCTTTTTGGCTCGCTCGGCTTTTTTCTCTGGAGGTTTGGGCAGCGCTATGGTCACAGGGGCGCGGCTTTTTTCCGCAGCCTCTTGAATTTCAGCAGACTCACAGCGCTCTCGCTCTGCGAGTTTTGCCTGCTGCTTTTCCCGGAAGTTTGACTGCAATAACATGAACTCGCGCTGAATCCAACTGGCGCCGGCCATGGTGGTTTTACCCAACCAGTCGAGCACGTTAACCCAGGAAATTTCGAGAAAAATAGTTAAGCCAAATAACAACATACCCAAGAGCAGCAGACCGCCACCTAAGTAGCCAAAATGGTCGTCAATGGCGTTTGCCATGGCCAAACCCAGGTAGCCCCCGGTGGAAAATGGCAGAAACGCGCTATCGTTGCCAAAGCGCAATACCGACAGCCCAGTAGCGCCAATCAGCACCATGCACAAACCCAAACTCTTTACAGAAACCACCGCCGCATCAGGCAAGCGGCGATCGGCATCGCGCAAATGTTGAATAATTTGGTAACCCAACAGAAGTGGAAACAGGTACGCAATCCCTCCGAATAGAGAGAAAAATACATCGGCCATCCACGCACCTGTGGGGCCCCCTGCATTGCGAATGGCCTCCCCGCTGCCGGTTCTGGACCATCCGGGATCGAAGGGGCTATAGGTGACTAATACCAGCGCCAGGTATGCACACAACACCATCGAAGCCATAAGAATACCCTCTCGAATAATCTTACCGGGTATTCTGGACTCTACTTTTGGCGCAGGCTTAGCTTGTTTAGTAGTTTTAGCAGTTTTAGCCCGGCTTCTGGTACCAGCTTTTGTGGATTTTCTACTCGCAGTTTTCAGAACTTTAACTCGCTTGCCTAACGTAAAGAAGGTATTGTACCCGGTTTTTGAGGCTGTTTAGGCATACAGCATCTGGGAATTTTTCGACGATTTCATTTAGCTATCGTTAACATAGCCTGCAACAAATGGCGTTGCAGTATATTATTGACTTATGATTCAGAAATATAGGACCGATTTGTGCTCGATCACCGCAACATTCCGAGAGCGATCAAATAAGACACAGGTCGATCAATTTACATGCAGCACACTGAGTTGAACTAAACAATTATTTCGTCTCTCTCAACACACACCGCGTTGGCGGAACGCCTCGCCAACAATTCGATTGAAGGTATCTAGCCATGAGTGAAGTAAAGCACTTTCCGTTGATTATTCTCGGCTCAGGCCCCGCCGGTTATACGGCGGCCGTTTACGCCGCCCGAGCCAATTTAAAGCCTGTCGTCATCACGGGAATGCAACAAGGTGGCCAGCTGACAACCACTACCGAAGTGGAAAACTGGCCCGGTGGCCCCCCGGAACTGCAAGGGCCCGATTTAATGGTACAAATGCAGCAGCACGCCGAGCGCTTTGACACCGAAATTATTTTCGACCACATCGAAAGCTGCGACCTCGCCTCGCGCCCCATGAAACTCAACGGCAGTCAGAATTACAGCTGTGATGCGTTAATTATCGCCACCGGCGCCTCTGCACAATATTTGGGCTTGGAGTCTGAACAGACCTTTCAGGGTCGCGGTGTCAGCGCCTGCGCCACCTGCGATGGATTCTTCTACCGCGATCAAAAAGTCGTGGTGGTTGGCGGCGGCAATACTGCGGTAGAAGAGGCACTGTACCTGTCGAATATCGCCAGTGAAGTGGTTTTAGTCCATCGCCGCGACAGTTTACGCTCAGAGAAAATTCTGCGCGATCGCCTACTCGAAAAGGAAAAAAACGGCAACGTCAGTATTTTTTGGAACAACACTCTCGACGAAGTACTGGGTGACGACGCCGGGGTAAACGCCGTGCGTTTAAAATCCACCCAAGACGGCAGCACGCAAACTATCGACGCCGCCGGTGTATTTATCGCTATCGGCCACAAACCCAACACCGAAATATTTGCCGACCAACTCGATATGAAAGACGGCTATATCGTGATTAAAAGCGGCTTATCTGGTGAAGCCACCTGCACCAACGCCCCGGGCGTGTTTGCCGCCGGCGACGTAGCCGATCACGTTTACCGCCAAGCCATTACCTCTGCTGGAGCAGGCTGTATGGCGGCCCTCGATGCAGAAAAATACTTAGATAACTTAAAATAGAGGTCGGCTGTCATCCAACATGGCTAGCCAAATTATCTGGCTCGACCCCAACGATATTTCATTTCCCGATACCGCCAATGCGATGCAAGACCCCAACGGGCTGCTCGCTGCCGGCGGCGATCTAAGTACCCGACGCCTGCTTCACGCTTACCAACGAGGCATCTTCCCCTGGTTCAGTGATGGCCAGCCGGTGCTTTGGTGGACACCCGATCCACGCATGGTACTTTGCCCCAGTGAGATTTACATCAATCGCAGTTTGCGCAAGCTGGCAAAGAAACACCCCTTTTCCGTTACTGTGAACCAGTGCTTCGACGCCGTGATTAGCCTGTGTTCAGAGCCGCGAACCATAGAGGGCCAGGTCGAAACCGGCACCTGGATTACCCACGAGGTAATGGACGCCTACAGAGCTCTGCACCAAGCGGGATTTGCCCAATCGATTGAAGCATGGCAGGATGGTCAATTAGTAGGCGGTCTGTATGGCGTCGCCTTGGGTAAGATCTTTTTTGGTGAATCGATGTTTAGCAGGGTATCGGGCGCTTCAAAAATGGCTTTTGCAACTCTTGCCCAACAATTACAGGAATGGGATTATAAACTTATCGACTGCCAGCTAGACAGCCATTATCTGGCGTCTTTCGGCTCTAAAAATGTTTCTCGCAACGAGTTTGAAAACAGCTTGCGCGAACATATCCCCCTAAATGTTGACGAGCTATGGCTCGATGGGGCCTACCAGCCAGAAGATTGGTGCCAGAACTGGACGAAACCGGAGTACGGCTTTGACTGAGCTTAAGAACTTAAAACTCTTTTCAACGCATCCCCACCCCTGTGGTTACTTGGAGGAGGAAGAGGCCACTACCGTATTCGTTGATCCACGCCTGAATTTGAACGCGGATATTTACAACAGCTTGTCGCGCATTGGGTTTCGCCGCAGCGGCAAACACATTTACCGCCCCAATTGCAGTCAGTGCCAAGCCTGCGTTCCCCTGCGTATCAACGTCGCCAACTTCACCCCTAGTCGCGGACAAAAGCGCTGCGCCAAACGCAATGCTGACCTGGATATCGAAATTGTTAAATCAATTAACAGTGACGAACATTACGCCCTCTACGAAAACTACATTGCGCATCGTCACTCCGATGGCGATATGTATCCACCCTCGCGCGCGCAATACAGCGAATTTTTATGCTCCACCTGGGGCATTACCCGCTACGTAGAATTTCGCAACCCTGAGGGAAATTTAATCGCCATCGCAGTATGCGACATGCTGCAAGATGGTATCTCCGCAATCTACACCTTCTTCGACCCCTGTCAGCATCAGCGAAGTTTAGGGGCCTTTGCCATTTTGTTTCAAATATCGTGGGCAAAACAGCTCAATTTATCCTTTGTGTACTTGGGCTACTGGATAAAGCGCTGTGAAAAGATGCGTTACAAAACAGACTACAAACCCTACGAACTGTTAATCGACAACCACTGGATTGAATCTGAAAACTAAATTCCTGTCTAATTTCTCAATGAATTGTCCAAAACAGCTCTTGGCTTTGATTAATATTTAGGGCAAAATGCCGCCTCTTTTAAAAATGCATACTCTTAACAGAGGTTGAGGTTCGAGCCGAATGGCAAAAGAAGACAATATTGAATTCGAAGGCGAAGTCATCGATACACTGCCAAATACAACTTTTCGTGTAAAGTTAGAAAATGGCCACGTAGTTACTGCCCACATCTCCGGAAAAATGCGCAAAAACTACATACGCATTCTTACCGGTGACAAGGTCAAAGTAGAAATGACTCCCTACGATTTAAGCAAAGGTCGCATCACATACCGCGCGCGCTAAGCCCTAGCGCCCAGCCTACTATCGCCCAAAGCCCCTCTTAAAATTAGCGCCTAGCCTGGCTCTGTCATGGGCTCAGCACCAGAAGTTTGCGTCTCGATCACTATCTCGTCGTCCTCGACATCCACCGTAATCACGCCGCCTTTTTCAGAGAGCGCGCCAAACAGCACCTGTTCTGCCAGTGGCTTTTTGACTTTGTCTTGAATGATACGCGCCATGGGACGAGCACCCATCTTCT
>JAHQVY010000247.1 GCA_019634095.1 Cellvibrionaceae bacterium | reverse complement strand
GTTTAAGGCGCTTTTAAGCAGCGTTTTTAACTCTGCCTGTTTGCCTTGGTTAATCTCATCTTTAATTTGAGCAACAAGGCTAATAGAAATAAGTTCGAGCAGTTGTAAATTTTGCTGCTGATGCTGCTGTTCTAAAAAAATACCGCGTAGCGTCGCTGTCGTTGACAAAATCAAAGCGCCAACTACGAGTGTGGCCAGGCCCAACTTTTTTGAGAGGCTTAATGCTTGATAGAACGCTAAGAGTGTCGACATTGACTGGCTATCGCTAAAAACTGCCCGCATTAACGTCAGTCTAGCAGTGGAATTGTGTTCCACATCGGTTTTCAGCTTGTTGATAGCTTGTGGCGGATACCGACAGGCTTATCCATTTAATTTATAAATTCTGCGAGTAGTGAATTTAAAAATTGGTAACCCCATTCGCTTGCTGCGAGTCTGTTGGGGTCGCTCTGCATCAAACCTTTATGTTGGCAGCGCAGCCAGGCCGGTTGAATAATCTCGAGCTGCAGCCCTGTGCGCTGGGAAAACAAAGCGCTGTCGACACCGTGCTTTAACCGCAGTCCATTCATCAAAAACTCCATGGGTAATTGGGTTTTTTCTACGGCTTGTTTCGCGCAGGTGAAGGGGCGCTTTGAATCCAAATAGTGCTCTGGTAAGCGGGTTTTTTGGCGCCGTACAATGGTTTGATTGGCGCGGGTAATTTTCCCATGTGCGCCGGCGCCGATTCCCAGATAGTCGCCAAATTGCCAGTAATTGATGTTGTGTTGCGCCACTTGATTATTTTTGGCATAGGCCGATACCTCATACTGCTGGTAAGCCTGGTCATTGAGTAAATATTGGCCTTTGTGGATTATTTCGATTTGATCGTCTTCGGCGGGAAGGCTCGGGGGACGCGAATAAAATTCGGTATTTGGTTCTATGGTTAATTGATACCAAGAGATATGTTCTGGCGCAAGGTCTATGGCCCGCTGCAGATCATCAAGTGCTTGCGACACACTCTGTTGTGGAAGGCTGTGCATTATGTCTACATTAATGTTGTTGAAACCCGCATCTCGAGCCAGGTGCAGAGCGTTTTCAGCTTGGTGGCCAGTGTGGATTCTGCCGAGCAATGAAAGGTGTTGATCGTTGAAACTTTGTAAACCGAGTGACACTCGATTGATGCCAGCGCGTAAGCATTCACTAAAATTAATACCTTCAGTAGTTCCTGGATTCGCTTCTATGGTAATTTCAGCGTTTTTTTCGAGACCTATAATGTTATCTGCGGCATCAATCACTCGGGCGAAGGCTCTAGCTGGGAATAGGCTGGGAGTGCCGCCGCCAAAAAAAATGCTGCCGAGGGTGCGGCCTTGTGCTAGCGATGCATCTTGTTCTAGGTCGGCCAGCAGCGCTTCAAGGTACTCTTCGACCGGCAGGTGCTCGCGAGTATGGGAGTTAAAATCGCAGTAGGGGCACTTTTTGACGCACCAGGGAATGTGAACATAAAGGCTTAACGGCGGCAGAGGGGGGCACATATCAATCGGAGTCTACTCATAGATTACTAGACGAGCACGATACGTGAGTAGGGCACAAGTTTGCAAAGCTTTACAGCTTTTGAGCGAATTTATCGAGCATTATCCATCCCAATGAGGTCATACACGGTTGTTTGCCCGAACGCGTTAGCGATAGCGCCGCTTGCAGGCTTGTAAATCATTACATCGCTCGTTTTATTGTCACGCATGCGTTCAAAGCGAGTTTCTGAGGCTGTTTATTACATGTACATGGTTAAAAAATACATTAAAGTCGGTTTCTTGACTAGACCTGTTTTACTGGCTGGGCTTGCCGTTGCAAACGCCCCTTGTACTCACGCCATTAGCTTTGGCATCTTTGATGCTCGAGCCTTAGCGATGGGCGGCGCCGTGGTGGCTGCCGCGAAAACTCAGCAAGCACAGTATTACAACCCGGCCTTACTCGCTTTTCATGAGGGGCGAGAAGAGGACACGCGAGATGGTCGTTTTATTTTTCCCACTGCAGTGGCGCAGTTTTCCGACAGTGTGGACTCGGCGGCGAGTGCTGTAGAAGATGGCCTCGATGGCAGCTTGTCCAATGCGGTTGCCGCCTTCAATGCCAGCCCCGATGCGCAATCGGCGGGCTTGGTAGCCACCTTTGCACGAGACCTGGAAGATGTCCTCCAGTCTCTAGTGGAAGAGGATGCATATTTAGAAGCGTTTACCGGTATGGCTGTCAGTGAGCCGAGTGATTGGGAGGGGGGGGCGTTTTATCTCGGGGTTCGTTTGATTGGCATCGGTACTGCTGAGGTATCACCGGAAGATTTAACCCTACTCAATGCCTACATTACCGGTATGGAAGCGCTGGCAGAGGGCGGTGATTTAGACGATTTACCCGCGGAGATTGTCGACGACAACGGCAATGTTATTGACCCGACTACGGTGTTTGATTCGAACGCCGACGTTGCGATGTTGGGTCTTGCAGAGTGGGGGGTTTCCATGTCTACCAGCTTCGAAGCCTACGGCCAGCGTTTTTCTGTGGGTATTACTCCAAAGGTGCTGCGAGCTATCGCGTATCGCGAGCAGCTTGCGTTCGATACCGGCTCCACCAATTTCAACGATGACAAACGGACTTTTACTGCTTTGAATCTTGATTTGGGCTTTGCCGCGCAGTTTGGTGAGCGGCTGCGAGTGGGCTTGGCAGTCAAAGATTTAGTGCCGGAAGATTACCGCACCGGAAACGATTTAACCTTGGAGTTGCGCCCTCGCACGCGCATCGGTGCCGCGTGGTTTTCCAAATATTATTCGGTGGGCTTGGACTACGACATTGTAGAACATCAGCCGATTGCGGATGAATCGCCGACCCAAGACCTCAGTTTAGGCGCGGAATTTACTCCCTTTTCCGGCTTTGCGTTTCAGGTCGGTTATCGTCAAGACACCACCGGTGAAAAGCAAGATACTTTTTCTGGTGGCTTGTCGCTGAGCTTTAGAAAACTGACTACCGAACTTTCCTACGGCAAGAGCTCGAGTATTGAGAGTGCTGCGCTGCAGATATCCTGGGCGTTTTAGCGCTGATTTCACTCAATTGAAAATGGCAACGAGTCCCATCTGCAAAATGTGTTCTGTGATGCTGTTGAATTCGTAGTGGAATATTTTCGCGCCGTCGTTTTTATTTATGTGCCGCTTGTTCTTTCGGCTTTTCACCGTCGCTGAGCGAGCGTATTGCTGCTGCGATATCGGCTTTCACCGCCGCCCAGGGCAGCGTTTGCGGCTGCTTTGTATTCGCGTCCTTTGTATTCGCAAAGGCGTTGAGTTTGTCGCGAGCTAATTTGAGCGACTCAAATAACTGGGAAGAGGCGATATATCCCTGGGTGGAATCGAGAGCTGCCAGTTGCTTGGACAACAGTTGCGCGTATTCCGACGCATGCAGCACGTATTGGTGCTGATATTCAACCGGTGCCGCATCGGTGTTTTTCGCCGCTTGGGTATCGATCCCCTGGTTTGCGCGTTCAAGTGCCTGCCTCACCACTTGATGAATCGTGGCGAGCCGCTTACTGGCCGACATCTCGCGCCACGCTGCGGAGCGGGTGGTGGTGTTGGACTGTATCACTTGGCAGAACTGTCTCATGTCGGTACTCAGTAATTTAGCCTGGGATGCCACCATAACGCGCCGGCGAAAATTCGCCGTTTCTTTTATACTCTTAAATCCGGCGTCTGTTTGGTTTTGCGTGAGTTTTTCGGCAACGATAAAAGCGTCAGATTCGCGATTGCGATACTCGCCGAATAGCATAAATTCGAGAGAGTACAAACCGAGCACAATTTCGCTTTCGTCGGTAAAGCCGTGTTGCTTGGCGAGACTTTCCGGACTTAGTTGCACGCTGAGGTCGTTAACTAATCCGGAGTACGGATAGGGGCCAAAGGCATCGAGGTAGCCAGGCTGTACCGGGTAGGCGGCAACTCGCCAGCTTAATTTGTTAATTTCTTGAAAAACGTCGGGTAATACTTCGCCAATTGTTGTAAAAAGATAGAGGCTTCCGTAGTTTATTGCCAGCTTTTTCCATTGTTGTTGTGCCGCCTGCAGTTTATTGGCTGTTGGGCTTGAAAGCAGGGTTAGAATACGTTGTTCGAGTTCTACGGCTGCGACAATAATTTTCTGACAGCTTTGGGGTGATGTAGACCATAGCTTTTCGGTTTCTGTTTGGTATTGGCGTTTTGCCAGTTTGTCGGCGGTAAACGTTATCGCTGCCGCTTTTGCCGGCTCATTTGCTGGTGAATGATTCTCGCAGCCGAAAAGATAAATACCGGCGACAATGAATAACCATTGTTGGGCACGGCCAAAGAATGTACACATGACAAGTTCTCAATTACCTCAGGCTGATAATATTCCAGCCGCGCTGGTCGGCCTCTCGTTTTAATTTTTCGTCTGGGTCCACAGCAACGGGGTGACTCACGCGTTTTAGAAGCGGCAAATCGTTGTGCGAATCGCTGTAAAAATAGCTGCGTGTTAAATCCAGTTCACGGCTATTTAACCATGACTGCAGACGAGTTACTTTGCCTTCTTGAAAGCAGGGAGTGCCGGTGATCCGCCCGGTATATTTTTTATTGATAATCTCCGGTTCGGTTGCCAGCAAGTTTTCAATATTTAGCTGCTTAGCGATGGGCGCGGCAATAAATCGGTTGGTTGCGGTAATAATGAGCAGCTTGTGGTTTTGAGAGCGGTGAGAATCAATGAGTTTTTGCGCCTTTTCTAGCATGAGGTTTTGAATTTTTTCCGCCATAAATTCTGCTTGCAGTGCTCGCAGTTGCTCTTGGCTGAGCCGGGTTAGCGGAGCGAGTGCGAATGCCTGATATGCGATGATATCCAGCGTGCCATCGAGATAGTCTTGATAAAATTGGTCATTGCCCTGTTTGAAGGTTTTTGCATCAACGAGAGATTTTTCGACAAGAAATTCTCCCCAGCTATGATCGCTATCCCCGGCAATCAAGGTGTTGTCCAAATCAAATATGGCTAAACTCACAAAGATACTCTACTTTGGTTGTGGCGACTAAGTGCATTCCATGGCGGGGAAAATACCCTGCCATGGAAAATTGACGACGACAGTGGCGGTTGTTACAGCCATAAAATGTGAAAAAGTCTCCGAAATTTACTCAATAAATTCCCGAAATTTTACTCAATTGCTGCCGGGCGAATTTTTGTGGAACAATAGACCCGGATTATAACAACAATGGGGCTTCACAACAGCTCTTGCCAGCGATTAACAGTCGCATTCGGCGGGTTTGCTAGCGGGTGAGTTACGCGTTTTTGCGCCACTTCCGCGCATGCGAAGTCTCTTTAAATTTATGAGGCTCCTGTGATAGATACTGACGGTTTTCGGCCAAACGTTGGCATTGTCTTAGCCAACAACCAAAGCCAAGTGCTTTGGGCCCGCCGCATTGGTGGGCAAAATGCCTGGCAATTTCCCCAGGGGGGGATATGCCGCGGCGAATCTCCCGAAGATGCGTTATTTCGGGAGTTGGAAGAGGAGGTGGGTTTGAAGGCCTGCGACGTGGATGTGCTCTCGGTCACCAGAGGCTGGTTGCGGTACAGCTTGCCCAAGCGGATGGTACGCAATAGCAATGCGCCGATTTGCTTGGGGCAAAAGCAAAAATGGTTTTTACTGCGCTTGACCAGCTGTGAGTCAAGTGTCGAGTTGCAAACGGGAGACAAGCCCGAGTTTGATGATTGGTGCTGGGTGAGCTACTGGTACCCCTTAAACAAAGTGGTCTCTTTCAAAAAGGAGGTTTATCGGCGGGCAATGAAAGAGCTGGCCCCTGCGTTTAACAATATCCACTCTGTGTATGCTCACAGCGAGGATAATTGATGCTGAATTCTTTACGGCGAATTGTTCAAGAAGTGAATGCTGCCTCCGATCTTGGCAGCGTACTTGAATTAATTGTCGATCGAGTTCAAGAAGCTATGAACACTGAGGTGTGTTCTATTTACTTGCGGGATACGCACATGCGCTATGTGCTTATGGCCACCGTTGGGTTGAATAAGAGAGCTATCAATCACGTGTCACTGGGCTTAAATCAAGGTTTAGTGGGCTTAGTGGCGGTGCGCGAAGAGCCGCTCAATTTAGAGGATGCGGAGTCACACCCGAATTATCGGTATTTTCCTGAGACTGGTGAGGAGTGCTATTGCGCCTTTTTAGGGGTGCCCATCACCCATCACAGAAAGGTGCTGGGGGTGTTGGTGGTGCAACAGCGGCAGAAACGCAGATTTGATGAGGGCGAGGAGGCGTTTCTGGTGACCATGTCCGCGCAGTTAGCGGCGGTAATTGCTCATGCTGAGGCCACCGGCACCCTAAGAAATGTGGGGCAAAAGTCTCAGGCGCGGTTTACCGGCGTTGCCGGGGCGTCGGGTGTGGCTCTGGGAACTTGTGTTGTCGTCTCTCCGGTCGCCGATCTTAATGCCGTGCCTTATCAAGAATGTGAGTCTATCGACAGCGAGCTGGCATTTTTTGCCGAGTGTATCGCTGCGGTGAAGCAAGACATTCAAAAGCTCGGCACCGAATTGGAGGACAAATTAAATAAAGAAGAGCGGGTATTGTTTGAGGCCTACGTTGGTATGCTCGACGATCGTTCCCTGGGCGGGGAGGTGTGTGCCAAGATTCAAGCTGGATTGACTGCGAAATATTCTTGGAGCGAAGTTATTCGCGAACATGTAAAGAACTTCTCTCGCATGAACGATCCCTATCTACGCGAACGCGCCTCAGATGTGCGCGATTTGGGCAGCCGCGTATTGGGGTATTTGCAGCAGACCGAGAGGCTCACTCCAAGCTACCCGGACAAGACGATATTGGCTGGTGAAGAGCTCACGGCGTCGGTGCTCGCCGAGGTGCCTAACGGCAAGTTAGCGGGTATTGTTGCCAAGTCAGGGTCGAGCAATTCACATATTGCTATTCTGGCGCGTTCGCTTGGCATTCCCACGGTGATGGGCGCAGTCGATCTTCCTTTTACGCGCCTGGAGGGGCGACCGTTAATTGTTGACGGTTACCGGGGGGCGGTTTACAGCGATCCCAACGACGACCTAATTGCCCAATATCAAACCATCATCGACGAAGATAAACGCTTAATTGCCGGTTTGGATTCTCTTAAAGACCTGGCTTGCACCACCTTAGACAACCACCGCGTTGCTTTGTGGGTTAATACCGGTTTGATG
>JAHQVY010000246.1 GCA_019634095.1 Cellvibrionaceae bacterium | reverse complement strand
ATTTCAATCGCTACAGGTATATATAGTTAAGGGGAGTTTTAAATCTGCCACAGACGGGCGACCTAGGCTATCGTGCACTTTAGCCATGGCTCCCGGAAAGGAAATACCAACAGATAGGGGCTAGATAATGCTCCAACCGGTTATACTGCAACTCGGCTTAGCCATAAAAGATGTTTTTATTGGTCGTGCTGTTAGCCCTAAAGTTGCATAATTTTTTGCTTCTGAAGCGTTCAGTGCTTTTTTAGCAGTAGTTTTAGGGCCGCACTCGATTTTTTCGGCTTCATTGAAAGCAATAATATTCATCGCAAAAAATGTCCATGCAACCTTGGGCCAAAGTCAAAATGAACGCTTTTTTTGGCAGCCTCCTTTGCACCACAGCACTTCGCTAAAATGTCTCTTTAAGCATCGCTAAAACATCATCTACCGACAATTTACTCGCTTGTTCATTACCTGAGAGCAGCTTATCGGCAAGGTCGCGTTTGTGCTGATGCAGGGCGACGATACGCTCTTCTATCGTGTCTTTTGCAATTAAGCGGTAAATCGTCACTGGGCGCTTTTGCCCCATGCGATGTGCGCGGTCCGAGGCTTGCTCCTCTACGGCGGGGTTCCACCAAGGATCCATGTGAATCACATAGTCTGCTGCCGTTAAGTTAAGGCCGGAGCCCCCAGCTTTAAGGCTAATTAAGAACACCTCGCCCTCGCCCTTTTGAAAGGCCTCAACCCTGACTTTGCGCGCTTTTTGTGGCGTGGAACCATCGAGGTACTGATATTCAATCTGGCGTTGTTCAAGATGGGCCTGGATAATTTTTAAGTGGCCGACGAATTGGCTAAAAATAAGTGCTTTGTGGTGATTTTGCTGAAGTTCATCAAGCAGCTCGTCCAGGGCTTCAAGTTTCGCACTGGGCAATTCAGATTCGGGCAACACTAACTTTGGGTTGCAGCAAGCTTGGCGCAGCTTAACCAGCTCTGCCAACATTTTAATGCGCTGCTGACCTTCGGTAACACTTTCACTGGCTTTTATAATAGAATCTACCGCATTGCGCCGCAGGGCTTCATAAAAGTTCTTTTCTTTAGGGCTTAACTCAACAAGCTTATTAATTTCGGTGCGGGAAGGCAGCTCGGTGAGCACCTGGTTTTTCATACGCCGCAATATAAACGGCTGGATTAGGGTTTTTAACCCCAGACTGGCTTTTCGTGCCGCGAGTTTATCTTGTTTTACATTTTCGATGGGATAGGCATAGCGTTCACCAAAGCGCTTAATATTTCCCAGCAAACCCGGATTAATAAAACGAAATAAGCTCCACAGTTCGCTAAGGCTATTTTCGATGGGTGTGCCGGTTGTAATAATTTTAAAATCACCCTTAAGGGTGTAAGCGGCTTGGGTGCGTTTGGCGAGCGGGTTCTTTAAAGCTTGCGCTTCGTCGGCAACAATGGTGTGCCAATGCACGCCTGCCAATAACTCACGTTCTTTTTGCAGTAGGCCGTAGCTGATAACCACGCAGTCGAAGGGGCCCACCTTGGCGAGCAGGTCTTGGCGCTTCTGGCTATTATTGTGCTCTGAAAATACTTGGATATTTAGCGTGGGCGCAAATTTTGAAGCTTCCTGTTGCCAGTTGTAACACACAGAAGTTGGCGCAATCACTAAGCTTGGGCCACCTTCTGCACGGGACAACAACAGCGCCAGCGCTTGCAAGGTTTTCCCCAAGCCCATATCGTCCGCTAAGCAAGCCCCCGCCCCCCAGTGCGCCAGCCGGGACATCCAATCATAGCCCTCTTGTTGGTAGTCGCGTAAATCTGCCTGCAAGGTGGTAGGCAGTGCCGGTTCGATAGTATTGGCTTCGTGCATTCGCCGGGTTTGCTCTTTCCACGCATGCAGGGTTTTCATGCGCATACCGGTAGTGGCTTCGGCAACTTGCATGCTGGCCAACGTGTGGAACTTGCCTGCATCTGTGCTGTGATTTAATTGCTCCAAACGCTCGCGTAAATCTTGTGATAAAGCCAGCACCTGACCGCTATCGAGTGCAATAAAACGCCCACTGCTACCTTTAACCAGTTCTAGCAGCGAGCGCAGTTCCATTACCTGCTCCTCGTCAATTTGCAGGTTCCCGGTAATATCGAACCACTCGCTATCTTTGCCTATCGACAACGACAAATGATCGCTGCTTAAGGGTTTGCTAAGTTTTATCTTTTTGCCTTTTGGCCAACGCAGGCGCAGCGACAAGGGCGCAGCGTCGGTGCTAATCAGTTGTTCCAATTGCTCAAGCGTCGCTAAGGCGCTTTCTGTGTCGTTAATACAAAGCACATTGTCGGGCATATCTAAAAACGCCGGGCAGTGCTGGTCGAGAGCATCCAGCTGCTGTTGTTCGCGAATTAGGTCGCGCTGGGTGGCAACGCGTTTGTTGGCCAATTCAGTGGTGAGCTTGGCATTGCCCACCATGGGTTTTAACGCCGGCCCGTCGTCGCCAAAAGGCATAACCACACAGGTAAATTCCAAACCGTCACTTAAGGGCTGGATATCAATCACCAAATGTTCATCACAAGCAACCGTTTCAAGGCCAGTATCGAGCTCGTCGATATCCGATTGAATATTGAGTAGAGGCGCAATAGCGCGAATACTCTCAAGGGCTTTTTGTTTAGCGGCGATAGGAATCAGTAGCCCGCCCTCGCCGACAATGTTGGCCACCTTAAGATGCGCTTCATTAAACACCGTGAAACCATAGCGCTGGGCAGATACCTCTTGAAAACTGTAGGTTACTTCATTGTCGAACGACGACGGCAGATCGGCAATACTTAACATCAGTTGCTCGCCTTGCTGACTCACAAGCAGCTCTGGCTCTTTTCGAAAAATGTCTACAGGGGTATCCAGGTCGGTAGCTAAAAACACATTATTCAAATCGTTCGCGGCCACTAGGGCGGGTATGCCTTCCAACAGATATTCTGTAGATTGGTAATAATCCCAGCTTTGATAGACTTCAATGGCTGCGCACATGGCCGTGTCGGCCGCACTCAAATAATCGAAAGAATCCATTTCTCTGGCGAGTCGCTTCAAGGAAACCATACGCCCCTTACTCCAGCCCTTAGCGCTGTACTTTTGCTCCCGCGCTTTAAACGATGGATAGCGGTTTTGTAAATGCATTTCCCAAATAAGGCGAGTTGGCTTGCTAACTTCGGGCGCCCCTAATTGTTCTGACGGCGCTGCAGGACCTAGCGCTAGGAGTTGGTCCAATGCTATATCCCATTCCGCCTTGCACTGAACTAAATTTGGGAAGTACACCATAGGGCTGCCTTCACCCAAGGTTTGGTGAGTTTGAGGGTCTTCGCTTGCAAACGCTATGAGCTGTTGGCTTAATGTAGCAAAAAGCACCGCCCCTGTTTTCGAAAAATACTTTGCGCAAATTGCCAGTGCTTTGGGGGCGGATTTTTGTAGGTCACCACCGCACCACGTCACACCCAAAAAATTTAATAATACCAATATATAGTGCGTATCATGGAGATCAAACCCTCTGAAGATGTACTTCTGGCCACGGCTTAAACAATCTACAATATGTATTAGCGTGTATAGTTCAGCGCGTAGTTTGTCGTCGATATGTTTATCGCCGATCTCCGCACTTACTTGATTATGTACATTGTCGTATTGCCGCGCATCCTCACTACCTAAAATAATAAGAAATAATTTGTGAAGCACACCGAGCGTACCAGAAAAATATTGCCGCTTACGCCGCGCCAGTTTATTTTTTGCCGCGAACGCCTGCTGAAAGACCTCGTCGGCTTCGGCAAACTGGCCTTTTAACATCAAAGCTGTCGCCTTCAATTGAAGTGCGTAAAAACTTTTGTTATCGGCGTTAATATATTTATCGACTAAGTCAAAACGCAAGCGGTATAAATAAATCTCTGCACATAGGCAGCGCAGCATTGAGTTTGTGGGGTTTTCGCCAATAGTTTGCTCCAATAGCACCAGTAGGTAGTCACTGTTATACCCGTTTTGAGTATTTTGCAAAAACCATGTCGCAAAAGCCTGATATTGCACTTGGTCTGAAAGCGCCAAAAATTCATCTAAATCGAAGGGTAGGAAACATAAATCGACAAGTATCTGATTGCGATGAATATCAATAATTTGCGGATTTTTGTTAAACTCGAGTATCTTTTCCATACCTTGTGCGGCATTTAAAACATAGGCTTCTAGCACTTCACCAACCAAACTCCTACTTAAATACTTACTTCTATCAAAGTAGACTGGAAAAATTTGTTCCATACATTTTACTATGTTGGTATAACTTTCTTCGGCGACGCATTCTGAAGCAATACGCTTGTGCAATAGCGGATTAAGTTGTATACCTGCGCTGCCATACTGGATAAAACCCTGCTCAACTAAGCGGGTTCGGTGAGTTGCTTTTAGCGTAGTGAGCCGAACATTCGCAGAAAAAACCTCTAGGCGATTAAGGCTAGACAACAGCTGGTTAAAATTGCTCACATTCATGGCGTTGTAGACAATAGCAAGAAGCTTTAATACACATTGCTCGTATTCACTTAGCTTTTTATAACGCGCATGGAGTTTTTTAATTTCTTTAGCGGTGTTGAGGGTAATTTTCATTGAATATATTCGACCTACGTCCAACAGTACAGCAAAGGGAGTGGCACTTTATTATATTCACTGGTTCAATAAAAGAAATTGGGCGCATTCTTAGAGTTGTTTTTATTTTTAGCCCGCCGCACCCCAAATACGAATAGGAATCGTTGTTTTTTTGATCGCAACACTCTAAAAAACCTCCCCTGTTTGCGGCATATCCATGGGCCATAATCATGGACCATAATCATGCTGCTTCGTGTACTCTTGATATCCCCTTAACACCCACAGCGATCAAAATTCAGGCATTGCTGGCGCGTGCCCTAAAGCCTAGAATTCAAGCACTACAGGTATAAAGCCAAGCACAATATTAAAAAAAGTATATTCCGACCCAGCTTGATCGCTTTTTCTGGATATCCAGAATAGGTGATCAAATACCGGAGGGTGTTCAGCTCCGCCGCCATATGCACCTGCCTAGGCGTATGCAAGCGTTCCCCACCCTTGAATGCCTGGAAAATACCCCGGCTATTTCCCCTTGTCTTAAATCGCTTTTCATTAGGGCTGAAATCTGGCAGCTTCGCTCATAGGTTAACTAGCTATAACGGCCCGTTATTGTTTCATCTCTTATCTGAAAAAAGTGGCGACTTTACCGTCAGCTGTCCAGTTTTTCTACTAAGTCATACCCAAAGCGTTTGAGATTTAGGTGTTAGGCGTGCGCCAATTAAGGTTCTTGGCAAGGCGGTACTCACAGGGATGTGAGGTATTACGGCAACGCAGGAGCAGTTGCCAAGACAACGCACAATAGCCGCCATTCTATTTAAGGCGCAGCAACACCGCCAAGGGCGCTTAGGGGCGTGGGGCGTGCTCATGAGGCCTAAATCTCAAGTGTTTTGGGTATATAAATGGCTTTCCTAGGATATTGGATTAAAAACCTGTGCCGGCTTTACCCTAACGCTAACCCTGATGTTTATAAAAAAGAGCATGAAAAAGAGCATAAAAAAGCGTGTCAGTCGCATCAAATTCTAGATCAATCGTTTGAACACTTTCCCGGAATGCCATGCTAAGCGTGCCAACAACACCTTATGCGTGGCGATAGCTATTTGACGGTTTGGTGTAGGCCATTGCCGTAACAACCCACAATAGCCTCAATGTCAAGTATTACAAGGCACAGCTACAGTGCCAAAGGTCCGGAAAGGATCTGCTCATCGGCGCTAAAACTCCCGCTACGGGTATTCAAGCGCAGGTATCGAAGAACCCCAGCTATGTTGCAAATACAGGGCAAATACGGGGCAAATACGGTGCAAAATAGAGTTACACCTGGGTATCTGCCCAACCACTTATTGCACTTCTTCTTGCACTTCT
>JAHQVY010000245.1 GCA_019634095.1 Cellvibrionaceae bacterium | reverse complement strand
TCCGGCCGATTAAGCTCTGTGATAACCGTCCCCAAAAATACCAAGGCGGGAAGCAGTAGCGATACGAACACTCTCCGGCCTGCACTTAAGCTGGTGCTTTGGTGACAAGAGGCGTATACCGCTATGAACAATACAAACATTAGCAAAAATTTGGTTATGTATCCACGAAGCATTAGCCATTCGAAGTTGAAGACCAAAATGGGTTGCAGCAGGAAATAAATACTGACGCACACACTCATCAACAACAAAATATTAAAGTGCATTAAAAAACGACCATCTTGTCGCTGGGTTCGGGCCACCAATACCCACACACCGCCATAGGCAATGGCGGCAAACAGCATATATAACCCCTCCACCATGTCTTTGTACAACTTTTCCGCAAACGGGTCGGAGTTATAAGCTGAAAGCGCTTCTGTAACCAGTACCAATAAACAAATTGCCAGTGCAACCCACCAAGTGCCGAGGTTGGACAGCACGCCATCAAGCCCGGATAACAAACGCGCCGGCTCCACTGCGTGGGCTTTCGACAGCAAACGTAGCCGGGTTTTGCCAATTAAAATCACATCACCCGATTGAACCGCAAATTCACGCTCTTTTGGCGACGTGGTTTTCAGTTTTTTTATGCCATTTTTCTCGGTGCAACTGACGCCGTTAAGCGAGCCGAGATCCTCGACAACAAAAGTATTTTTCAAATAATCATATTCCACCAGCATATGTTTATTGTCGATATAAACATCGCTTAGAATAAGGTCGTTATCGTAACCTCGTCCCACAGAGACGCCGTGATCGCGAAACGAAAAAGTATCAATAACGTGACCGGAGCGGTCGATTCTTTCTATTATCACTTCCAATTCACCTGATCAATAAAGCGTTTTAAAAACCGTTCGCCATCATCTTTACTCACACCAGAAAGTGTGAAGTGTTCCATTAGCACTCGATCCGACTTTTCTAGGGTGACAGCCATGTAAAACGTATCAAACAACCCCTTCAGTTTTTTGTAGGGGCGGGTGCAATAAGACACTTTGCGTTTGAATTTAGACTGCGATCGCGGCGCTTGGTTTGACGCTGCATCACTCGATTGTTGCGCAGCGTTCTGGCTACTGCTGACCTGCTTGCCATCGCGGGTAATAATGCGATTCAAACAGCTGAAATTGTCGACATCCTTTTTACCGGCGCGGTTACCCGGGCTGGCAAAGGCATAGTCGCGCGTCATTTGTTGATAAAACGCCGACACCGGCCAATTTTCCGCTTCGGAATAACTAAATTCGTATTCGATGTAACCTGAGTTTAAACGGCGCGAAATATAAAAACCGTCACGACTATTGCAGCCCTTCTGCACAATCTTCATTTTTTTCTCGTTGCTCTCGGCGCTGTCTCCCCAGCAGTCTATGGCTTTGTGCGCTTTGCCAACCACCTTGGCTTCACCGAGGTTCTCCGAGGGCCATTCCTTATCGAGCAGCTGATTGATCATATGGTGAGTCGCCGCTTGAATTTGCTGAGATATCTCCTCAAAGAAGGGGTTGTCATCACTGTTTTTTACGCCAGAGTCAGCTCCCTCCGATCCAGCCTCAGCGCTGTCATCCACCAATTGCTTAGAGCTAAGGCTTATTTTGTCCGCAGCCGGCTTGCCGGTATCGCTGAGCAGCTGCTCACTGGCCAAATCCTCGCGCACTACCTTGTCCACCAACACAGCCAGTTTATCCACAGGTACCAAGAAGCCCACTTGGTTGCCCGCCGAAGCCACATTGATACCCACGACATCGCCATTGACATCCAAGGTAGGACCGCCACTCATTCCGGAATTGACCGCGCCGGAAAAATGAACTTGATCAAAAAATCGGTTTTCAACCAACCCGTTGTAATTGCCTTCTACCACCGTCATACCGATATCTAGCGGATTGCCAATGGAGTACAAGCGGGCACCTTTATTGGGAACATTTAAACTCAGATTGAGTGGCGTCGCCTGCGTCGGCACAGACAACACCGCCAAATCGTGAATCACATCAATACCCACCACTTCCAACTGATGCGTCACTTCTCCGATATCGATTTCCGCGACATACTTTTGCGGTTCGAGCACCACCGAAGACACCACGTGGTAATTGGTTGCCAATAATCGCCCATCACCGACAAAGAAACCCGAGCCCAGAGAGCTTTGACTCTTTGAGCTGGCGTTCATAATACGAATTTGAAAGATTGAATTGCTGTGGCTGGAGAAAGACTCCGCGGCAGTGGCTGACTTGCCACCGAGCGATTCACTGGGATTGCGCGTCGCTTGGGCTCGCGTTACCTCCTCTAGACTCGGATGCTGCTGCGCTAATGAGGTGTTTTGCAAACCGCAAAACACCAGGAAACACAATAGGCTGGGCAGAAACCGGATCCAGCACTTAAATTTGACTATGATTGAGCTCACGGACGGAAGGGCTCCTTTAAATTTGTGAACACGGAATTTGCGGCCAGAAAATAAATTACCATGCGAAATGTGAACATGTTGGCACTTTTTTGGATCGATAATCACTAACTCAAACAACCTCTATTGGCAAAGGGCGACTTAGCGCCAGGATGTAAGTGGGCAATCAGTCACGACGAGTTTTCAAACTTGCGCCTTAAGCTGCTGAATTTTGTCGCGTATAGCCGCGGCCTGCTCGAACTCCAAATTTTTTGCCGCTTGGTACATATCCTTTTCAAGTAACTGTATATGTTGCCAAATATCGCGGCCCTCGGGTACTTCTGCGACATAATCCGCCTTCGATTGCGCCACTTTTTTGCGACCAGCCAACTTGCCACCTGGCGCCCGAGCCCCCTCCATTATATCACTAATCGATTTCACAATACCTTTGGGGGTTATACCGTGCTGCTTATTAAATGCCAATTGCTTGTCCCTTCTGCGCTCGGTCTCATCCATCGCTCGCTGCATCGAACCGGTAATCTTTTCCGCATAGAGAATAGCTTTGCCGTTGACGTTCCTCGCAGCGCGACCAATGGTCTGTATCAAGGAACGATCAGAGCGCAGAAAGCCCTCTTTGTCGGCGTCAAAGATGGCCACCAACGCGACTTCTGGCATATCCAAACCCTCCCTTAACAAGTTAATTCCCACCAGCACGTCAAATTCTCCGATCCGCAAATCTCTGATAATTTCGACCCGCTCCACCGTGTCTATATCCGAGTGCAAATACCGCACCCTCACTTGGTGCTCCCCCAAATATTCGGTTAAATCCTCCGCCATACGTTTAGTCAGCACGGTAATCAGCACCCGCTGGTTCAGCGCGACACGCTGGTTAATCTCGGACAGACAGTCGTCTACCTGGGTGAGTGCGGAACGTATTTCGATAATCGGGTCTACCAAGCCGGTGGGACGTACCACTTGTTCCACAACCTGCCCTTGATGCTCTGCTTCATAGGGTCCGGGGGTGGCCGACACAAATATCGCCTGCGGCGCTAAACGTTCCCATTCATCAAAGCGCAGAGGTCGGTTGTCCAGCGCCGAAGGTAGGCGAAAGCCGTATTCCACCAAGGTCTCTTTGCGTGAGCGATCGCCTTTGTACATCCCGCCAATTTGCGGCACGGTGACGTGACTTTCATCAATAACCAGCAGCGCATTCGGCGGCAAGTAGTCAAACAGGGTTGGCGGCGGCTCTCCCGGAGCGCGGCCGGAAAGATAGCGCGAGTAGTTTTCAATACCGGTGCAATAGCCCAGCTCCTGCATCATTTCCAAGTCGTACTTTGCCCGCTGCTCCAGGCGCTGCGCCTCCACCAACTTATTGTTGCTGCGCAGGTGTTCGAGCCGCTGTGCGAGCTCCTCTTTTATCTTGTCGATGGCTTCCAAGATACGTGTTCTGGGGGTCACATAATGGGTTTTGGGGTAAATAGTACAGCGCGGCACCCGATTGAAAATTTCTCCGGTGAGCGGATCAAAAATGGAAATATTATCCACTTCGTCGTCAAACAACTCCACCCGAACCGCTTGATTCTCCGAGTCGGCGGGGAACACGTCGATGACATCGCCACGCACACGGTAGGTACCGCGGTGAAAGTCCATTTCATTGCGGGTGTACTGCAATTCCGCCAGGCGACGCAGCACTGAGCGTTGGTCGATGGTGTCGCCGCGCACCAAGTGCAGCATCATTTTTAAATAAGATTCAGGATCACCCAAACCGTAAATAGCCGATACAGTCGCCACCACAATAGCATCTTTGCGCTCCATCAGCGCCTTGGTCGCCGAGAGTCGCATCTGCTCGATATGCTCGTTAACCGACGAGTCTTTCTCTATAAAGGTATCCGACGAGGGCACATAGGCCTCTGGCTGGTAATAATCGTAGTAAGAAACGAAATATTCCACCGCATTATTTGGGAAAAAGTCTTTGAATTCGCCATACAATTGCGCCGCCAAGGTTTTATTGTGGGCCATAATCATGGTTGGCCGCTGAATTTTCTCGATAACATTGGCGACGGTAAACGTTTTACCCGAACCGGTAACCCCCAACAGCGTTTGGTGGCTCAGGCCAGACTCTATCCCCTCACATAAACTTTTGATGGCACCGGGTTGGTCCCCGGCAGGCTGATAGTTTGAACTAACGATAAAAGGCTTGACCATAATTACACACTAAATTCCCAGCAGCGATGGATTTTTGGGTTTTGCTTAAAATCTTGATCGATAGTTAGCGCGGTAATATCGCTGTAGTTAAAGCCCGACAGCGCCTCCGCATCCAGTTTAAAGTGCCGTAAATTACAAGAAAAGAACAGTCGCCCCCCAGGGGTGAGCAGTTCGACGCAGCGTTTTATTAGCGCCACATGATCGCGCTGAACATTTAACACGCTCGACATTTTTTTCGAATTAGAAAACGTTGGTGGGTCTAGCATTATTAAGTCAAAACCCTGTCTGCAGTTTTTTAACCACGTTAAACAGTCTTCACGCACCAATACATGGCGTTGGCGATTAATATTATTGAGACGAAAATTCTCATTTGCCCACTGTAGGTAAGTGTTAGACATATCGACACTCACCGACTCTAAAGCCCCGCCGAGGGCAGCTTGCACAGTGGCGCTGGCCGTGTAACAAAACAAATTGAGAAAGGACTTTTCCTGTGCCAACTGCGATATTTTTTTGCGCAACAAGCGATGATCCAAAAATAAGCCGGTATCGATATACTCCGCTAAATTGATTTTAAGTTTTGCTCTACCTTCACGCACTACAAGTTCATAACTATTTTTTGTGGGTACACGCTCGCTCTTTTGATATTGCTGCACGCCTTTCTGGCGGCTGCGCTTTTTAAAAAAAATATCTTGATTACTCGCTTTAAAAAAATGGGCGCAGGCTGTTACCAACTCGTTGAATCTCTGCTCGGCTTTTTGTTTATCGATACTGTGCGGTGCAGCGTACTCCTGAATATAGATTTTCGAGTCATAGATATCGACCGCCGATGCGTATTCGGGAATGTCTGCATCGTACAAACGGTAGCAACTGAGCTCCTCATTGAGCAGCCATTTGCCGAGACGCTTGTGGTTTTTTTTCAAACGATTGAACACCATTTGAGCACCATCACTCATCGGCTTGTCTTTCCAAGGCAGCTTGAAAATGTGGGTGTTATCCGACACCCGCGTGTTTTCGCCATCGCTGCGCTTTGCTATGTCGAACAACAGTAGCTCACTTTCAATCGCGCCATTGAATAACTTGTAGCGTTTATCATTGCGCAAACGTATTTCCCCAGCCAACTCACGGTTGCCGGTAAATACCGCCAGGCGCCAACCGGGCAAGTGCAACTTGGCCATACTACCTAAACTGCGGTAAACACTGCGCAAGGGCTCCAACTCGCCTAGCCTTTCCCCATAAGGCGGATTACACACCACCAAGCCTGGGTGGCCGTTGGCAACTTCAGGCGGCGCCACAAACTGCGCCATGCTGCGTTGCTGGACAGTAACCTGCTGCTCCAAGCCAGCTGCGGCAATATTCCTCTGCGCCGCGCGCAGAGCTTGCCCATTTTCATCATAGCCATAAATAGCTGGCAAGCGCTGCGCGAGTCCATGCCGCTGCCGCTGGCGAGCTTCATCTAGTAAGGCTTGCCACGGCGCCGCCTGATGTTGGTTCCAGTGTATAAAAGCCATGCGATTCTCTTCGGCTCTGCGCAAACCCGGAGCAATGTCCGCCGCCATCATCAAGGCCTCGATCAGCAAGGTCGCCGAGCCGCACATAGGATCTACCAAGGCCGCACCGGTTTGGGACAATTCTGGCCAGGCCGAGCGCAGCAGCAGGGCCGCTGCCAAATTTTCTTTTAAGGGAGCCGCTACGGAATCGGCCCGATAAGCCCGCTTATGCAAGCTCTCGCCGGCGAGGTCGAGACCGATGTGGAT
>JAHQVY010000244.1 GCA_019634095.1 Cellvibrionaceae bacterium | reverse complement strand
TTTTTTCTTTATCTAGCCAAGATTTGCTCATTTTTCATTTTCGTTATTGAACTAAAAATGAGCGGATTCATGTCGACTTATAAAACCAAGCGAGAGATCATCGCAGTTAATGGCTTGTCCCTGACGATTGTATCACTAGCCGATAGGCGCCAATTTTACGACCCCGATAAAACGGCGGAGCTGTTGGGTATTTCAGACAGTATGTGGCCAATTTCGGGCTTAGTTTGGCCTTCGGGTATTGTGTTGGCGCGGGTGGTGAATCGGCTCGATTTGGCGAGTTTGCGCATTTTAGAAGTCGGCTGTGGCATTGCGCTGGCCAGTTTAGTCGCAGCTTCCAAGCAAGCGAATATTACCGCTAGCGACTATCACCCTATTGTTAACACTTTTTTGTGTGAAAACGCGCAACACAATAACTTGCAGCCCATAAAATATTTTCACGGTAATTGGCATCACCCTATTAGCAACCACGGAAAATTCGATTTAATTATCGGTAGTGATATTCTTTATGAGTCTGAGTACTGCGAGATACTGTCGGTTTACATGCAGTGCCATCTGACCAAAGGTGGCCAGATTATTCTTATTGATCCGGGTCGACGCAAGGCGGGGAAAATAAAGAAATTTATGGGAAAATTAGGCTTTGAATGTAAAACGACAAGGCTCGATGAGCAAGGTGATGCCAAGAAGAAAGGTATTTTTACTCAATATAACTTTCAAAGGGTTTGAAGGCGACTAAGCCTTAACCTTGTTGCTGTTGATAGTAATATGCTTGTTGCTTTTTTGGTGGTTCAAACCACTGACCCCCGATTGGATAATGTTAATTTCACCACCACTTTTCAAGTAGGCTTCTGTTTGTTGTTGAATAGAAGTGGAGGTGGTTAATGTTGAGTTGTTTTTGTTGTCCAAAGAAGATTTTTTCTTTGCCATGCTGAGTACCTTAGCGCAACGGCCAAATTTACTAAATGAATAAAAAGTAGAGGTTCAAAAGGGAAGTGAGTGTGGCCCACTTCCCTGCTGAAATTGCGAAGAGCTATGGTTAGACAGCGACAATGTTCTCTGCTTGAGGACCCTTGGGGCCTTTGGTGATTGTAAATTCTACTTGCTGACCCTCTACGAGGGTTTTGAAACCTGAACCGGAAATAGCGGAGAAGTGAGCGAATACATCTGGGCCTGATTCCGGCTGGATAAAACCAAAACCCTTGGTTTCGTTGAACCACTTTACGGTTCCTTTGACACTATTTGACATAAAATAATTAACCTTAATAATCTAAAATGAGCTTGGGAGCGGTTTAAGTGCTTGAAAAGATAGACTGAAACTTAAAAAACTGCAGGCCAACGCGTTAAAGCAAATACACGTGATGTAGGATGTCAAGACAAGGCATTTTTCTAGCGGCTTAATCACTTATACTATAGGAGGCTAAGCGCTTTGTCGAGTGTTGATTATAAACACTTGCGCTAGATCAACCCGCCTGTTTTAAGGGTAATTGGGCAGTAATGTTAAACAAGAGAACCTCGTTGCCATTTCGAAACCTGCAAACGATTGCCGCTTAATGCGGCGCGAATTTTTGCGCCCACTTGGGCCACTTAAGCCAGATGAAATATTTGCTTTTAGCGGCTGCTGGTTTAAAGCCGGTATGTCTGCGTTTTAACAAGTGCTGTATGGACCGGAGATTGAATTTTAGTCCACGAGGGCGCACCCTTGAATTGCCCCTAGCCGCGTTGCTTCGCTTTAACCTAAATGAATCGTTTGAATCTGCTGCGGAGGTCTGATGCACAGAAATCGATGGGTTTTACGTGTTTGTGGCTGTACCCAGAGGGTGGGTGCGCGAATTTGCCCCGGGAAAGTGAAAAAACCTTCTGATTTCGGTACCTTAGACGCTCTCGCTACCCTTCGACTGATTAATCTAAGTTAAATATAGTGGAATGGCTCTTAGTTTAGCTGCAGCTCTTCGGTATTGTCGCGGCAACTACTGTTGTGTTGCCAGAATACTCAAATTCCTGTGAGTGCCGCCTTTACACAAAACAGACAAGAACTTGAATTCACGCGCTACTCACACCTTAATTTCAGGAGTGATGGGTATGGGTGGCGCTTGGCTTTTGCGCATCAGCTTTCGGCCAGGCCGCTTTCGTCGCTGAGCTTTTTTGGCCGTTCAGTCTATGATTTTGTTGATTCGGGCGACTGATGTATTGGCCAGAGCCGTAAGTTTGCGATGGGCTACCCGTAAAGCGAATAACAATTAGATTCTTTGTGGCAAAACTTATACAGTTTCACGCGCTGGCAAGCACGCAGGTTGAGAGCGCTCCGGCACGGGCAGCTTGCTAAAACTTTGCAGCGGGTGTTGCCGGTGTAGTCAATGGTTGCGACAAACAATTATCTTTAAGAGCTAAGTTAGTAAGCCCTCCTAAAGCCTATTAATGGTTCATGACCATCTGTTAAATACATTGCATCGACGCTGCGTGTCTGCGTTTGCTCTGCATCTCCGTTCCAACAGTACTTTCCTCGCTAGGCCTCCTCGAAACGCTCTAAGCTAGGTCTTTTATCCTAAATTAATCAGTTGGATCGTAGCGAGGGCGTCCAAGGGGCTGAAATTAGAGTGAATTTTTTAACGTTTTCGGCCAATTCGTAGTCACTCTACGGGTGCAGTCGAAAAATTGAAAAAACGCTTTAATTTCAGTTCATTGGACGTCCGCAGTAGATTCAACTGATTTATTTAGGATGATAGCGATTTCAGCGTAATTTTGACGTTATAACCAACTTGAGCCACATCACAATTCCACGGTAGTAAGCAAAAGACCAGACAGCCTTTGTGCGATAACCTACAAAAATAAGAAACCAGCAAATATTGACCAAGTCCAATAAGCTAACCAGTAGATTGCGGTAACTTTGCAAGTGTGGAGCTTAGCCCCACCGTAAACTCGCTGTGAATATTCCACGCTAGCCGGTTATCTGAATTGACCGCCTGTACTTTTTTTATACAGAGAAAACCCTCACTTTCCAGTAGCACACAATCGCGGATCCGAATCGTGCCTGAAAAGGATACAAAATACCAAACTCAGTTAATTGCCAGCCCGCATGGCTTTGCTAAGGGTTCGATAACGGCATTTTGGCGTTTTCAATTTGTTGATTGACTTCCGCTTTGGGTGGCAGTTGTAAATAATAGCCGACGTCATTTAAATCTTGCATCACCTTGTGAACATCGGCATTAGCGAGCTTTCTCTGTGGATGCAACAACAGGCTCATAGCCTTTTCAGCTTTAACAAATACTTTTTGCAATGCTTGAGGCAGCTGTTCTATCGCCTCCCCATGATTAATATAAAGATACATACCCTCTTTTTTTTTGCAGCGATAGATATCGACTAAACGTTTTTCGGTATTGCTCATAACACTTTCAACTCGCTGAAACTTGCAGCTGTTTTAACCAGACAATTAAATTGTCACCCACCACATTTTTGCGCCAGCCGCTCAAACTTTTTGGCAGCACATCGCCATTGCGGAGCAAGCTTTCATAGTCGCGTTTTTTCGCAAGCAGCTCCGGTGCAACCCCTAAACTGTCCGCCAGTAACGTCACCTTTTCACGCAGCACTTTAACGCTGCGATTCGCCTCACCTCCGAGCGGGTGAGGCACAGGCTGGGGCAATTCCGCTTCGGGGATTTCACACGCTTCGGCGATAGTCTTCAAGATATCTGCACCATCGGCGCGAATCATTCTATCGGTAATACCCTCGATACCGTGCAATTGCGCCAGACGCACTGGTTTGCGTTGCGCCAATTTCATTAATGCCACTTCTTTTATCACGCGATTGCGCGGCACATCGCGAAATTGCGCTCTGGCTTCGCGCCATTCGCACAGCGCAATTAAACAGGCCAGCTGCTGAGCATCGAGTTTCCAAGCACCTTTTATTCTCGAATAGGCCAACTGCGGACTTTGCGCAAGATAAAAATTTTCCAGCATACTTGCACACTCCTCTTCAACCCAGTGATGGCGTTGCTGAGTTTTCAGCGCAGCGATAAACGTTTGTGCAATCACAAACAAATATTCCACGTCAATCGCTGCGTAATTAATTTGCGCCTGACTCAGTGGTCGCTGCAACCAATTAGATCGCGTTTCACCTTTAGACAACTCGACATTTAAGCTGTGTTTTACCAGAGCGCCGTAACCCACGGAATACCCGTAACCCAGGGCCGCCGCCGCCGTTTGCGTATCAAATACATTGTTCGGCAAAGCGCCAAATAAACGGTGAAACACCTCTAAATCTTCGGTACAGGAGTGCAGCGCTTTAACAATACCGTAATTAAACAGCAGCGCGGCGAAGGCCGAGAAATCGAGTTTTTTTGTGGGGTCGATCAATACGTTGTTAGCGCCATCATTCACCTGCAACAGGGCAGCCTTGGGATAAAAAGTTTGGCTGCGCATAAATTCAGTATCGATGGCTAGCAAATTATGATTTTGCCAACGCGCACACCATTCATCGAGCACAACTTGACTATCGACCCAGTGAATGGGCTGCTTAACTAGGGAAGACATAGATAAATTTACAACTCCCGGCGACTCGATAAAGCGTGAGCCAAAGTGCCACCATCGATATATTCCAATTCGCCACCAATAGGCACGCCATGTGCGATCCGTGATATTTTTACGGACTGTGATTTACACAGCTCCGCGAGGTAATGAGCGGTGGCCTCCCCTTCTAGAGTCGGGTTGGTGGCCACAATAATTTCTTCGACAGTATCATTTTGCAAACGCTGCGCAAGTTTATCCATACCGATCTCCTTGGGGCCCAAACCATCCAGGGGCGATAGGCGTCCATGAAGTACAAAATATACGCCTGAAAAAATGCCGGCTTGCTCCAATGCGAGCACATCCGCGGGCGATTCGACAACACAGATTTGCCGCTGATTGCGCTTGCTGTTGTCACACAGCTTGCAAAGTGTCTCTTCGGTAAAGGTTCGACACTTTTCACAACGCCCCACCTGCTGTGCAGCCTGAGCCAGAACCTGCGATAAAGCCAAGGCCCCGTCTCTATCGCGCTCTAGTAAATGCAGCGCCATGCGCTGAGCCGATTTTGGCCCAACACTGGGCAGAACTCTTAACGCGCTAATTAACTGTTCGACCAGGGGAGAAAACATAAATGTGGTTTAAAACGGCATTTTAAATCCGGGGGGCATTTGCAACCCACCGGCTAGTGAGCCCATCTTTTCCTTATTAGATTCTTCCACGCGTCGCACCGCATCGTTGACCGCCGCCGCGAGTAGATCTTCGAGAATTTCTTTATCTTCTTGTAGCAAGCTGTTGTCGATCGCGACGTTTTTGACATCGTGGCGGCCGCTCATAGTCACCTTCACTAAGCCGGCTCCCGCTTCGCCCGTCACTTCTAATTTCGCCAGATCCTCTTGCATCTGCGTCATTTTTGACTGCATTTCTTGAAACTGTTTCATTAAATCGCCTAGACCGTTCATATTTATTTCCTCGATTTCATATCTGTTTAAAGTCGCGGTCTTCGCCGGCATCGATGTATCTGTCGCCCCAAAACCCTGACCGTAAAACCCTGCTATCGCAAAACCATACCAGCACTCGCGCTTGTCACCTCACTAGCGTTAATTACCGGAAGCGCCCTTAATTGAGTCGTGAATAATAGACGCACCAAATTCTCGCTGCAGCGTCTGTACCACAGGATCGGACTGCAAATCGTCCACCACCGCCCGAAACCGTTCTCTCTTTTCTCTTTCAATGACAACTGCCGGGGTTTCCGAGGCCTCATCCAAGGGCATCAAATGAATTTCCAGTTTCAGAGCTTCGCCGAAATAATCGCACAGCAAGCCTTGCAGGCGGTCAGTGTGAGACGGATCAAACAATGTGCCCTTGCGGTCATCCATTGCCATGCTAATACAATTTTGTTCACGGCCAAGCAATAGGCAATTGGAAGCGGTGCTTTGCAGTATGCCTTTGATTTTAAGTTGCTTGTAGACTTTAATCCAAGTTTGCGCATTTAATTGCTGCAAACTCACTTTTGTATCCATTGCAAGCTCGGTCACCGGCGCCGACTGCGGCTCCTGGCCGCCATTAACCGGGGTTTTGGCAACAAAGCCCTCACTGCCGGAAATGGCCTTTATTTGCTGGCGCAAACTCTCGCTAGTGGGCTTGCCAGAATCACTTGCCGTGTTTGCGGGCGGCTTCTCTTCGTCTCGGCCGCCCGCCGCCGCGGCCGCAAATTCTTGTGTTTCAGCGTTATTTTCACCACCTGCAACACCCGGCTTTGCCGTATCGGCCACAACGCTCTTAGGGGCACCTTGTGAACCAGCCACACTGCCTCCCGCCGAGGCCGCAAGGGGCGGATCGAGCCGCTCTTTAGGCGGCGGCTGCACCTCTGGTTGTGGCGCTGCCGCCACAGGGGGCGGTTCAATTCGAGGGGGCGGGGCGCTCGCTATCGGCTTTTTTACATCGCCGGCCACCTCCCCCACCGGCGCAACGACAGTGCTTTGACGCTTGCCCGCACCGGCCCCTCTCAAGCCCCGAGTAGGCACCTGAGTTAAGCCCTGGGGTTTGAACGCTAACATTCGCAACAAGGTCATTTCAAAACCACTGCGCGGATTTGCCGCAAAATTCAGATCACGCCGCCCCACCAAAGCGGTTTGATAGAATAATTGCACATCCTCGGCCGCAATATTTTCGGCAAAGCGCAAAATAATATCGCGATCGCCAAAGCTATTGTCCAGTGTATGCGGCGCTACCTGAGCAACCGCAATGCGGTGGAGTATATTCAGCAAATCAGCCAGTGCGGCACCGTAGTCCGGCGCATGCTCGGAAAACGAGGCCACCAGCGACAGTAATTGCTGCGCATCTTCTGCAATAAGGCCGTCGATTAAATGTTGCACCAATCGGGGGTTTATCGTGCCCAGCATAGCGGCCACGTCAGTCTCGGCCACCTTGCCATTGCCGAAAGCAATGGCTTGGTCACACAGGCTCAGGGCATCGCGCATACTGCCATCGGCGGCGTGGGCAAGTAACCATAGCGCGGGTTCGTCGAAGGACACCACTTCTTGTTCGAGCACGTTTTTCAAGTGGCCAACGATCCGCTCGAGACTCATATTTTTTAAGTTAAATTGCAGACAACGCGACAGGATGGTCACCGGCAACTTTTGCGGATCGGTGGTGGCCAACAAGAATTTGACGTGTTCTGGGGGCTCCTCCAAGGTTTTTAGCAGCGCATTAAAACTGTGGTTCGACAACATGTGTACTTCGTCGATAAGGTAGATTTTAAAGCGACTGCGGGTGGGCGCGTACTGCACGTTATCGAGCAAGTCGCGGGTGTCTTCCACTTTGGTACGCGAGGCGGCATCGACCTCGATAAGGTCCACTGAGCGACCCTCGCCAATTTCGACGCAAATTGAGCATGTGCCGCAAGGCGCCGAGCTGATGCCAGACTCACAATTGAAACAGCGCGCCAAAATTCGCGCGATAGTGGTTTTACCCACGCCGCGGGTTCCGGTGAACAGATAGGCGTGGTGCAAACGCTCGTGGTCCAAGGCATTAATCAATGCGCGAAGCACATGCTCCTGACCGACCATTTCGCGGAAATTTGTTGGCCGCCATTTTCTGGCGAGTACTTGATAGCTCATATCTTGGCAACGCTGTTGTAAACTGAAGCTCCTGGGTTCGGGGATAAGGGCGATTATCGGTATCAAATTAGCCCAATCTCAAGCCCACCGTTAAGTAAAAAGCGGGCCATTATACCCGGCTCCAGCGCACATTTAACATCTGCGTAGCATGGTTCCAACTCTACAACCCTAACTAAAGCGTGAATATGAATAAATTAGCCGAAAAAGCATGTATTAACTGGGGCATTATTGGTTGCGGCGACGTGACAGAAGTAAAAAGTGGCCCGGCCTTCAACAAGGTGGCGCACAGCCGCTTGCTCGGGGTTATGCGGCGCGACCACGAAAAGGCAAAAGACTACGCCGCGCGCCACGGAGTACCAAAAGTATACGTAAATGCCGAGGCATTGATTCAAGACCCTGAGATCGATGCAGTCTACATAGCCACACCCCCAGACACGCACTGTGACTATGCATTGCAGGTTGCTCAAGCCGCTAAACCCTGCTGTGTCGAAAAGCCGATGGCACTGAATTACACACAGTGCGCAGCGATGAATGCCGCATTCGACAAAGCTGGACAGCCACTGTTTGTGGCCTATTATCGCCGCTTCTTACCGCGCTTCCTGCAAGTCAAACACTGGCTCGATACCGGCTTAATCGGCGAAGTATTGCATGTTGATTGGCGTTACCTGAGCCCGGCCACCGATCGCGATATCGCCGCAGACAACTGGCGGGTTCAACCCGCCATCGCCGGCGGCGGCTATTTTGTCGACCTAGCCAGTCATGGCATCGACTTACTGCAGTTTCTTGTCGGTGCCATCGACCGTGTAAACGGTATAGCCCGGCATCAAAAACAGCGTTATCCCGCCGAAGACGCAGTGGTTGCAAGCTTTGGCTTTCGCAATGGCGCCACCGGCACCGGTACCTGGAACTTCAATACCCACAGCTTTAGCGACGAAGTGATGATTGTGGGCGAACAGGGCTCAATCCGCTTCTCGGTATTCGCCGAAGCTGACGTGAGTATTGATGCCCGCGAACGCAAAGAAAGCCTGCATATTCCCCATCCCGAGCATGTTCAGCTAAACCATATCGACCACATGGTGCAGCATCTGCGCGGCGAATGCCGGCACAGCAGTTTGGGCGACACAGCGGCAATGAGCACTCGGATTATGGAACAAATCTTGGCGGGCTAAAAAACTGGAGGGGACCCAACCCAGCCACACCTCGGCGCCCAATTGTACTGCTACCGTTGCTTCCTTCCGGACCTGGCGGGTTTCACAGCGAATTGTCGCGAAGGGACCAAATTGGGCCACCATTACGAATATCCATTTTATGCCGGCTGGTTTGAGCTTGTTCGCCACTGACTGCTGCGATACACCCAAACCTGAAGCCGATACTGCAGGATAGGGGCGGCATTATCCTTATTTGAGAAAAGTTTGCAAGACCACATTGACAAAAGCTCGCGCAAATT